>JAJYGO010000034.1 GCA_021785115.1 Chloroflexota bacterium
GTCAGGCCGCCGCGTGCTGCGAGGCCACCTCGATGGCGGCGGTGGGCCGGGCTCCGGACATGACGGCCTCCGCGTACCGGCCGGCGAACCGCCCTGCGGCCTCCTCGGGCACGATGTGGCGGATCTGGTCCGGGGTCAGGTCGTACCCGTAGCGAACCGCTCCGATGTTCTCCTCGCGGTACTTCGTGGGGAGCGCCGAGGCGAGCGCCGCCTCGTCGAAGGAGACACCCGAGAGCCGGAGCAGGCGCCCGAGGGCGATCATGTTGCCGAACAGGTCGCGCCCGAAGTGCTTGACCCCCAGCTCGAGGAAGGGGATCTCCTCCGCCTCCTCACCGGGCTTCGCCAGCCCCAGGTCGCAGACCACGTACCGGCTGTCCAGGTGGTTCGGGCCACGATCCGCCAGGCGGAGCGTGACGTCCGCGTGCTCCACCACCGGGTTGGAGATCGGTTCGTCGGCGTACTTCAGGAACGCCTCGCTCATCCCCCCGCGGACGCTCGAGTCGTAGTCGTAGAGGAGCGTCACCTCGTAGCCCATCGCGCCGAGCAGGGTCGCCATCGTGTTGCCGATGACGCGCACACCCTGCCCGCCGACGCCGTCGATGGCGATCGCGTGCTCGGTCATGCCTCGCCGCTCCCGTTCCCCGAGCGGGCCCCTGCGGGCACCGGCTCGGCCGTGGCCGGCGTGCCCTTGACGATCCCGAGCTGGTGGTTGGCCAGCTGCGTGGATCCTGGCGGCGCCTGCCGGTACTCCTTCTTGTAGTAGTTGAGCATCTCGTTCGCGCTCGGGAACCCGATCCGGCGACCGTTGTTCTCGATGCACTGGCTGGTGATGTCGACGAAGGCGAACCCGGGCCACTCGACGGCCTCCTTGATCGCCTTGCGCAGCTGGCCCTGGTGATAGACCGTCGTCTTCGCGTAGAAGGCGTTGGCGTTGGTGTTCACCAGACCCTGCAGGTTCACCGGACTGAAGGTGGCGCCGGCCGGGGACGAGACGGTCCTGGTGCCGACGGGCGTGGTGGGCCCCGTCTGGCCGCCGGTGAGGCCGTAGATCTCGTTGTTGTTGCAGAGCACGGTGATCCGCGGGTTGCGGCGGATCGCGTGGAGGAGGTGGTTCCCGCCGATCGAGGTCAGGTCGCCGTCGCCGGAGACGACGATGACGTTGAGCTCGGGGCGGACGGTGGCGATCGCCTCCGCGACCGGGAGGGTGCGGCCGTGCAGCGTGTAGACCGAGTCGAACTGCATGTAGGCGCCCATGCGCCCCGTGCACCCGATCCCCGTCACGATCACGGTGTTCGACTTGTCCAGGCCCAGGTCGTCCATCACCATGGCCAGCTGGGTCATGATGAGGCCGATCCCACAGCCCGGGCACCAGATGGTGGGGAAGAGATCGGTCTTGATCTTGTCCTTGTACGACATCTGTGGTGCGGACCTCGGTTCTGGGGGCTGCCCGTGCGTGCTCAGGAGGCGGCCGTCTCGGCGAGCTCGCGCGGGAGCAGACCGATCCGGTCCAGCCCCTCGCGGACCGCCTCGAGGCTCATGCGGCCGCCGAGCAGCGGCACGCGGTACACGTCGCGGTAGAGCACCCGCTCGACGACGCTGGCGTACTGCCCGTCGCTCCCCTCGATCACCACCAGGCGCTTGTAGCGCGCGGCGATCTCGCGGAGCTCGTCCTGGAGGACGGGCCAGATCCGGATCGGCCGGAAGAGCGCGAAGTAGGGCGCCAGTGGCTGCGCGATCCGCGTGGTGATCCCGAACGCGATCACCAGTGTGTCCGAGTCCCGGTTCCAGCCGTGCTCGTAGAAGGCGTACCGGTCGGCCACTTCGAGGCGGAGGGCCTTGGACTCCTCGTACTGCCGGATGAACTCGTCGCCGTCCGCGGTCGCCGGTTCGCCGTCCGGGTAGGTGGCCACGCCGCTGAAGAGCCGCGTGTGGCCCGAGGCGAGCGGCTCGAGCGTGCGCGGGACGACCGGCACGTCGACGGCGTCGAGGTCGACCACCTCATTCAGGTGGCCGAGGAACGCGTCCGTGAGGAGGACCACCGGGGATTCGCTCTCCTCCGCGCAGTTGAACGCGTGGATCGTGTACTCGTAGCACTCCGCCACGGTCGACGGGTAGAAGACGATGCTGGTGTAGTCACCCGACGACCCGTAGCGCGTCTGCAGGATGTCGCCCTGGCCCGGCATGGTCGGCATGCCGGTGGCGGGTCCCACGCGCTGGACGTCCACGAAGACCGTCGGCACGCGGAGCTTGTGCGCGTAGCCGACCGCCTCCTGCATCAGGCTGAACCCGGGGCCGGACGTGGCGGTGAAGGACTTGGCGCCGGCGAGGCTGGCGCCGATGATGGCGTTGGCACTCGCGATCTCGTCCTCCGCCTGGAGGAACCTGAATTCCGGATGGCTCGCCGCGTAGACGGACGAGGCCATCAGGATCTCGCTGCTCGGACTGATCGGGTAGCCCGCGAAGTAGGTGGCACCCGCCTTCACTGCTCCCAGGAGCACCGCTTCGTTGCCCTGGAGGAGCCGCTTGGCCATGTCTCGTTCCGCCTCCTAAGTCGGGTTGGCCCGGTCGACGTCGGGGGCGCTCTCGACGTCCGTGATGCCACGGCTGGGATCGGTGCCGGCCACGGCAGGTCCACGGGCGGTGTCCGGCGGACCGGCCCGGCCCGGAACGCGGGCCCGGCCGCGCGTTTCCTCGTGAGACGCGGCGACGGTCTCCGCCGCCCCCGGGATCCGCGCGGGGATCACCTCGATCGCGAGATCAGGGCAGTACCGCTCGCAGATGCCGCAGCGGATGCAGTCCTCGGCCTCGATGATCGCGTCGTGCGTCAGGACCAGCGAATCCTTCGGGCAGATCTCGACGCAGATGTTGCACCGCTTGCACCATTCGTCGACCCACCGGATGTTGACGTAGTCGACGACGGTGGGAGCCCGTCGGACTCGCTGCGTCGTGGGGGGGTACAGCGTAGCCGTCGCAGAAGTCCTCGCTGACGTCCGCCGACCGCACGCGCGTGTCGGTCGGAACCCACAGAGTCTACCCATTTCGATCCGACCGGGTGTGGCCCGAGTGATCGACGCGGGGCATTCGGCCCTGGAGGAGTGCGACCGACGCCCTCTCCCGTTCGGTCCGCTCGGCCGTCCGGAGGTTGGGCCGGGCGGCGGGCCCGCGCCCGTCGCGAACGTGCCTCGCGACCGCGGTGCGGCTGCTAGGCTCGCCCGATGCGTCGGCACCGCCTGGTTGGGATCGCCCTGGTCGTCGCGTCGGCATGCGGGTACGGATCCGGCCCGCTGCTGGCCAAGGGCGTGTACGCGGCGGGCACCGACTGGCTGACGCTCCTGGTCTGGCGCTTCACGCTGGGCGCCGCGCTGACGCTGGCGTGGATCGCCATGCAGCCGGCCAGCCGCGCGGCCCTGCGCCGGATGTCGCGCCGCCAGGTCGCCGTCTTCCTCGGCCTGGGCATGGTCTTCTCCGGCAATGCGGCCACCTACTACGCGGCCGTCCAGTACGCGCCGGTCAGCCTCGTCGCGCTGCTGCTCTACGTCTACCCCGCCCTGGTCGCCGTCCTCGCCATGCGCTTCGGCCAGTCGTTCGAGGGACGTCGCCCCTGGATCGCCCTGGGGATCGCCACGTTCGGTGCGGCCCTGACGATCGGGGGGATCGAGTCCGGCACGAGCCCCCTGGGCGTCACCCTGGCCGTGGCCTCGCCGCTGATCTACAGCGGGTACATCGTGCTCTCCGCCAGGGTCGCCGGCGAGCGGCGGGGGTCCATCCCCGAACCCCGCCGGTCCGCGGTCGGCAGCGACCCGGACACGTCCGCCCGGGAAGGCGACGTGCCACCGCTGGTTGCGGCGGCACTGATGATCGTGGGCACGTGGCTGGTGCTGGTGGTGATCGCCGCCGCCGTCCGGGAGCCGGCCCTCCCCTGGCAGATCCCGGCCCGGTCGTGGCCCGGGCTGGTGGGGATCGCCATCCTCTCCACCGCGGTCGCGATCCAGGCCTTCTACGCAGGGGTGAGCCGGATCGGTGCCGCCCACGCCGCGCTGGTGAGCACCATGGAGCCGGTCTTCGCCATCACCCTGGCGGTGCTGGTGCTGGGCGAGCGCCTGGACACCCTGCAGATGGTCGGGGCCGCCTTCGTGGTGGTGGCGGTGGTGCTGGCACAGACGGGCCGGGGCGTTGCGGCCCGGGTCGCGGTCGCCCGCGAGGCCTGACGGCACGGCGCACGCCGCCGGATCGCGGTACCGTGATCGGGCGGCGCCTCGCCACGGTCGTCATCCCGCCACGTCCGTCGTCACGCCGCCTGCACCAGGGCCCACACGGAGGTCGACCATGACGCGCACCGTGAGCGAGGTCCCGGCAGGACCCTTCCCGGGGCTGCCGATGTCGCCCCGCCTCCTCCTGGGCCCTGGTCCGGACATGGTCCATCCCCGCGTCATGGCCGCGCTGTCGGCCCCGGTCCTGGGCCACCTCGATCCCGAGTTCCTGGCGGTGATGGACCGGACGCAGCAGCTGCTGCGGTACGTGTTCCAGACCGGGAACCGGCTCACGATCCCCGTCTCCGGGACCGGCTCGGCGGCCATGGAGGCGGCCGTCGCCTCGCTCGTCGAGCCGGGCGACCGGGTGCTCGTCTGCATCAACGGCTACTTCGGCGGCCGGATCGCCGAGATGGCCCGCCGGCACGGCGGCGAGGTAGCCACGATCGAGCGCAGCTGGGGCGAGGTGGTGGGCGCGGACGAGGTCCGCGACGCGCTGCGGGAGCGCCCTGCGTCGGTGGTCGCGATCGTCCACGCGGAGACGTCCACGGGTGCGCTGCAGCCCCTCGACGAGATCGTACGGGTGGTGCACGAGGCCGGCGCGATCCTGATCGTGGACGCGGTGACCTCGCTGGGCGGGGTCCCCCTCAGCGTCGACGAACTCGGGATCGATCTCTGCTACAGCGGTACCCAGAAGTGCCTGGGGTGCCCGCCGGGCCTGGGGCCGGTGACGGTCGGGCCGCGCGCCGAGGAGAAGCTGGCGAGGCGCCGCGCCCCGGTCGACAGCTGGTACCTGGACCTCTCCCTGCTGCAGCGCTACTGGGGGCCGGAGCGCACCTATCACCACACGGCGCCGATCAGCCTCAACTTCGCCCTCTACGAGGCGCTGCGGATGATCGCCGAGGAAGGGCTCGAGGCGCGCTGGGCGCGACACCGGGCCAACGCCGAGCTCCTATGGTCCGGGCTCGAGGCGCTGGGCCTCGCCCTGCACGTGCCCGCGGCGCACCGCCTGCCGTCCCTCACCACGGTGCGCATCCCGGAAGGTGCGGACGACGGCGCGATCCGGGCGCGCCTCCTCTCCGAGTACGGCATCGAGATCGGCGGCGGGCTGGGCGACCTGAAGGGACGAGTCTGGCGCATCGGCCTCATGGGACACTCCTCGAGGCCGGAGAACGTGACGCTGCTGCTCGGCGCGCTCGGCCGGCTGCTGGGACGATCCTGAGCGTCGGCAGACCGGCCCGGACGGCACCGGATCGGGCACGACCCTGGTCGGCGAGCGGCCGGCCACGACCCCGGCCGGAGCGGCGGGGTGGAATGCGGAGGGAACCATGGCGCGCTTCGACCGGCTCACCGTCCTGGGCACCATGCTCGAGGTCGGCGCGGTGCCGACCTTCACGCCGCTCGACATTGCCGGCGCGCGACGTGTGGTGGAGGCGTGCCGTGACGCCGGCGCCCGCGTGGTGGAGATCACCAACCGGGGAGCCGGCACGTACGAGGTCTTCCGCGAGCTGCTGGCCCTGGCGCCGACCGAGTACCCCGGGATGATCCTCGGCGCGGGGACCATCTACGACGCGCCGACGGCGGCGCTCTTCATCGCGGCCGGGGCCGAGTTCGTGGTGAGCCCGGTCCTGAACCCGGACGTCGCGCGGCTGTGCAACCGCCGACGCATCCCCTATCTCCCGGGTTGCGGCAGTGCCACCGAGATCTCGGAGGCCGAGGAACTGGGCGCGGAGATCGTCAAGCTCTTCCCGGCCGCCGCGTTCGACGGCCCGGCCTTCGTGCGCGGTCTGCTGGGGCCGAGTCCGCGCACGCGGATCATGCCCACCAACGTCGAGGCGACACGGGCGGCGACGGAAGCCTGGATCCACGCCGGCGTGGCGTGCCTGGGCGTGGGTCCCTCGCTGATCACGGACGCGCTGCAGGCAGATCCCGATCCGGCTGCGCTGACGGCCCGGATCCGGTCCTACCTGGAGTGGATCCGCGGGGCGCGGCGCCTCTTCGCCTGAGCACCTGGCTCGGCGCGAGGGTCGCTTCCCTCGCGGCGGGGGCGCGGCCCGCGGTGCGTCACCTGCGCCGGGTGGGACGGCGGCGCTCCCGCAGCACGGACCGCGCCATGAAGAGCACGTTGGCGGGCCGTTCCGCCAGCCGGCGCATGTAGTAGGGGTACCACTCGGTCCCGAAGGGAACGTACACGCGCACCGTGTACCCCTGGGCGACCAGTCGCTCCTGCAGGTCGCGCCGGATCCCGTAGAGCATCTGGAACTCGAACTGCGACGGCTCGATCCGCTCGCGCTCGACGAACCCCCGCACCCACGAGACGAGCAACTCGTCGTGGGTGGCAAGGGCGGGATACTGCCCGTCGCGCAGCAGCGCCTCGGCCAGGCGCCGGAAGCTGTCGTCCACGTCGGCCTTGCGCGGGAACGCGACCTCGGCGGGCTCGTCGTAGGCGCCCTTGCACAGACGGACGCGGATGCCGGCGCCGTTCATCTCCGCCACGTCCGCCACCGTGCGACGGAGGTATGCCTGGAGCACCACGCCGACGTTCGGGTGGGACGCGTGCGCCTCGCGCACGAGCTCCAGGGTCCGCGCCGTGTGCAGGTGGTCCTCCATGTCGACCCGGACGAAGGCACCGAGCTCCGCGGCGCGCTCGACGATGCGGAGCAGGTTCTCGCGACATGCCGCCAGGTCGACGTCCAGGCCGAGCTGCGTGAGCTTCACGCTGACGTTCCGGTCGAGCCCGCGCTCGGCCAGCGCCGAGAGCACGTCCAGGTAGCGATCGGCAGCGGCGCGGGCGGCCTCGACGGTGTCCACCGACTCGCCCAGCACGTCGACGGTGGTGGCCAGCCCGCGTGCATGCAGCCGCTCGAGGACGACGAGCGCCTCGGGGAGTGTCTCGCCGGCCACGAACCGGCGGACGGTGCCCCGCGTCAGCGAGCTGCTGGCGGCGAGCTGCGCCAGTCGGCGCCGGCGCGAGGCCCACAGGAACCCGGCCCGCAGGGCACGCGCGGCGCCATCGCCGGCCGCCTCCCGGACCCGACCCCCGCACTGCGCACCAGTCGAGCTCATCTCGGTCAAGCCTCCTCCGCACCCGGACGGCCGCCCGGGTGCTCGCGGTTCCCCTGGTCGCCAACGTCGTCCCGGCCGTCGTTCGCCGTCTCCGCCGCACGCCGCTCCTCGGTGGCGGCCTCGAGCGCGGCCATCGCCACCTTCGCCGATTCGTCGCGCTGGAACGCCTCCAGGCGCCCCTGGCGGTGCGACCGGACCGCCTCGCGCAGCACGGCCTCCGGGATGCGACCACCGAGGCCCCCGTCCGGCTGGGGGTACAGCCGGCAGCCGATGCCGGCCTTGAACCCGGCAGGCAGCGGCACCACGTCGACCCCGTTCAGGCGAACCGTGGGCGAGCCGGGGAACTCGAGGAACTCGGCGTCGTCCTGGCTCCCCACCAGCACGAGCTGGATGGGAGTCTCGATCGCCCCCTCGGAGAGGACGCGGTGGAGATCGGCGCGGACGCGCTCCCAGTGCGGGCAGTCGAGGGTGTAGAGCAGCTCGACGCGGAGATCCGACACCTCAGGACGCGGATGCCTCGGTCGCGGCCGGCTCGGGACGCGCGCGCCGGACCGCCACCTCGCCGATCATCGCCTGGGCATCCAGCCGGATCCACCGGGTGGCCCCCGCGAAGTCCTCCGTCTCGGACCGCACGTCCGCCAGCACCGACCCCGACGAGCGGCCGAGCGCCTCGGTGGCACCGAGGAGGCTCGCCGTCCGAACCGCGGCCGGGATCCCGGCCGGCAGCAGGACCCGGATCTCGCCGATCCCCGTGCTCACGTGGATGGGCGTCTCGCCCTCGGGAAACGTCGCCTGCGAGAGATCCAGCCGGATCTCGCCGAGGAAGGTCTCGACCCGCATCGGTCCGGCCTGCATCGGGCCCGCCATCTCGATCTCGCCCATGAACCGCTGCTCGTGGATCCATCCCGGCCACGTGCCGTGCGCGGTTCCGCCCCAGCCCCCGTGCGACGTGCCGGTGCCCGTCCCGGGCGCACCCCAGGCCGTCGAGCCGGGCGCCGACCCGCCCGCGGCCCCGGCGCCGGACGCAGACCCGACCCAGGCGGTCGACACGTCGGGCGACCCCGCGGCACCCCCGGGCGCGGAACCGGCCGACCCGGACCCGGGGAACCCGGGCGCGGGCGGCGCGGACCATCCGGCGGGAGGCCCGGCCCGACGCCGGTCACTGGCGGCCACGATCAACCAGAGACCGAGGCCCACGATGAGCAGCGGCCAGATCCAGTGGAACGTGTCGCCCAGGCCGAGCCCGCCGCCCACGGTGCCCAGCAGCGCCAGGACGCCGATGACGAGGACGATCGCGCCGAACACCTCTCCAGCCGAACGCATGGCGCCATGCTACGCGGCCGGCCGGGTGGCGTCAGCGTCCGACCGCAGGTCAGAGCCGCTCGAAGCGCGCCTGGAAGAAGCGCAGGTACTTCGGCTCGTAGACCATCCGGAGCCCGCGCACCTGGTCGCGTTTCTCGTACAGCTCCGCCACCGACTCCCAGGTGACGTCCATATGCGCCTGGGTGTAGACGCGGCGGGGCAGCGTGAGGCGCACCAGCTCGAGCTTCGGGTAGTTGTGGTCGCCGGTCTTCGGGTTGCGGCCCGCCGACACGATGCCGCGCTCCATGGCGCGCACGCCGGAGTCCACGTACAGCTCTGCGGCGAGCGTCTGTGCCGGGAACTCGTCCTGGGGAATCTGCGGATAGAAGCGCTTCGCGTCGAGGAAGATGGCGTGACCGCCGATCGGCAGGACGATCGGCACCCCCTCATCGACGAGGTGCTTCCCGAGGTACTCCACCTGCCCGATCCGCGCCCGGATGTGGTCCTCCTGCACGGATTCCTCGATCCCGCGCGCCATCGCCTCCATGTCGCGGCCGGCCATGCCGCCGTACGTGTGCAGGCCCTCGTAGACCACGACCATGTTCCGGGCCTCGTCGAACAGGTCGTCGTCGTTCATGGCCAGCCAGCCGCCGATGTTGACGAGCGCGTCCTTCTTGCCGCTCATCGTGCAGCCGTCGGTCAGCGAGCAGAAGTGGAGCAGGATCTCGGCCACCGACCGGTCGGACCAGCCGGGCTCGCGCACCTTGATGAAGTACGCGTTCTCGACGGCGCGCGTCGCGTCGAGGATCACGCGGATCCCCCTGGAGCGGCAGTACTCGCTCACCGCGCGCATGTTCTCCATGGAGATCGGCTGGCCGCCGGCCATGTTGACCGTGGCGGCGACCGACACGTAGGGGATGCGTTCGGCGCCCACCTCGTCGACCAGGCGCCGGAGCTTGTCGAGGTCGACGTTCCCCTTGAATGGATGCGTCGAGGTCGGGTCGTGCGCCTCGTCGACGATGACGTCGTGGAACGTGCCGCCCGCCAGTTCCTGGTGGAGCCGCGTCGTCGTGAAGTACATGTTGCCGGGAACGTGATCGCCGGCCTTGACCAGCACCTGGCTGAGGATGTGCTCGGCGCCCCGGCCCTGGTGGGTGGGGACGAGGTGGCGGTACCCGTAGTAGGTCCGGACCGCGTCCTCGAGGTGGTAGAAGTTGCGGCTCCCCGCGTACGCCTCGTCGCCCAGCATCATGCCGGCCCACTGGTAGTCGGACATCGCCGACGTGCCGGAGTCGGTGAGCAGGTCGATGAAGACGTCCTCGCTCCGCAGGAGGAACGTGTTGAACCCGGCCTCCTCCATCGCGCGCGTGCGCTCGGCACGGCTCAGCAGATGGATGGGCTCCACCACCTTGATCCGGAAGGGCTCGGCCCACGAGCGATGGCGGGGCATGCGGCGACCGCCCGGACGCGGCTCGAGGAGGGGATCGGCGGAATCGACGGTGGCCACGAACGACCTCCTGCGACGTCGGGGCGCCGCTCGGGCGCCCTCCGCCGGGCATGCTAGCGCGACGGGTCGGGGCCGGCGGCCGGCGAGGGCATCCAGCGGCCCGGGGTGCCGCAGCTGCCGGAGGACGGGCTAGTGCTCCGGGCCGGAGGCCGCCTGGCGCTCCAGCTGCTCGCCGAGCTCCTCCGTCCGGCGGAAGGCCGCCCAGACCGCCTCCGAGAGGACGGTGCGCAGCCGCCCGGACTCCAGCTCGTGCAGCGCCGCCGCGCTGGTCCCGCCCGGCGACGTGACCATGTTCCGCAGCTCGGCAGGGTGCATGCCGCTGGACTTGGCGAAGAGGGTGCTCCCCTCGAGCGTCTCGATGACCAGGTCGTGCGCGATGTGGCGGGGGAACCCCAGGTGGACGGCGGCGTCGATGAGTGCCTCCATCACCAGGAAGACGTAGGTGGGGCCGGTGCCGCTCACCGCGGTGGCCATGGCCACCATCCGCTCGTCGTCCACGGCGAGCTCGGCGCCGAGCGCCCGCAGCAGCGTGGAGGCCTGGTCGCGCTGCTCGGCCGTCACCTCGGGCGTGGCGTACCAGACGGTCATCCCCTTGCCGAGCCGCGCCGGGGTGTTGGGCATGCTCCGCACGATGGCGCGGTGGCGCAGCACCGTGGACAGCGCGGTCGTGGTGGCGCCCGCGATGATGCTGAGCACGAGCTGCGACTCGGAGAGCTGGCCGGCGAGCTCCCGGCCGACACGCACCAGCATCTGCGGCTTGATCCCCAGCACCACCACGTCGGCCGCCCGGACCGCCTCCACGTTCGACGCGCAGACGCGGATCCCGTAGTCGCGCTCGAGCTGGGCGCGACGGTCGGCGCGCGGGTGGCTTGCCAGGATCTGGGTCGGCTCCACC
>JAJYGO010000465.1 GCA_021785115.1 Chloroflexota bacterium
CCGACTTCGGTATCGCACTGATGAGCGGTGCTCGCAGGCTCACGTGGCGCTGGCTGACGTCGACGATCGGGACGCCGGACTACATGGCCCCCGAACAGGTCGAGGGCCGCCGCGGAGATGCCCGGACCGACGTCTACGCGCTGGGCGTGATGCTGTTCGAGATGCTGGCGGGGCGGGTGCCGTGGGAAGGCGACAATCCGCTGGCGGTCATGAGCCAGCACGTGAACGCGCCGGTGCCGTCGCTGCGCGAGATCGACGCGGCGATCCCGCCGCCCCTCGAGGCCATCGTGCGGAAGGCGCTCCGCAAGGACCCGAAGGAGCGGTACGCGGACGCGGGCGCGATGCTGCGGGACCTGGAGTCGTGGCAGGACCTCGACCTCTCCGAGTTCGTCTTCGGCGAGGAGCGGCCGGTCGCCGCGGACTCGCGCCGCGGGCCGTGGCTGCTGGTGGCGGGGATCAGCATCGGTTTCCTGGCGGCGTGCACGATCTTCGTCGTCGCCGTGTACCTGCTGCAGCACGCGCGTTGACGACGGCGCCTGCCGGCCCCGGTTCGTCCGGGGAGGCCACTCGCGGCTCGTCGGGGGAGACCGGGCCGCGCCGGCGTCGTGCCGCGGGAAGTCGCGCTAGCGCACCCCCGCGAACAGGTCCGTCTCGGGAATCTGCGTTGGCACGACCCACGATTCGCGCAGTGTGAAGTCCTCGCTCGGCGCGAACCGGGCCCACTCCTCGGGACCGAGCGCGACGAACGGGTTGTCGGCGGCCATCTGCGTCACGTGCTCACGCAGCGCGGCGTGTTTCGCGGCGAGGAACGGCCGGACGTCGACGCGGGTCGTCGTCGGCCCCGTGGCCGCCCGCATCTGCTCCATGTATCGCTCGCGCTCCGCGCGCTGCTCGTCGGTCTCGTCCGGCTGCGGCCCCCACCACGAGTCGAGCCCGCGCTCCTTCAGCAGCGCGGCCAGCTCGTCGCGCCGCTCGATGTCGAAGACGGACTCGTAGAACTTCAGCGGCCGCCAGGGCTCGAGCGCACCGGGCCCCTCCAGCTGCTCCGGGTACCAGGCGGGGTCGGCGGCCCGGGCGAACGCCGCCTTGGCGACGAGCGCGGCGCGGATGTGGTCGGGGTGACCGTACCCGCCGAAATCGTTGTAGCTCACCATCACGTGCGGGCGGTCCTGGCGGACGTGGCGGACCAGCCGACCCGCGGCCTCGTCCATGTCGGCCTGCCAGAACGCCCGGGGATCGTCGTTCTCCGGGTCGCCCATCATCCCGGAGTCGCGATAGCCGAGCCATCGGTGCTCGATCGGACCGAGGTGCGCGAGCGCGTGCGCGAGCTCGACCTCCCGGATGTCCGCCAGCCGCGCGTGGTTCTCCGGCGTATCGAGCTCGGGCACGAAGATCTTGCCGTTCTCGCCCCTGTTCGACGTGACGCACACGACGCGCACGCCCGCCGTGGCGTACTTGGCCATGATCCCGCCCGTCGTGATCGTCTCGTCGTCGGGGTGGGCGTGGACGGTCATCAGGGTCAGGTGTTGGGTCATGTCGCGCATGGTATCGGGGAGTGGGCGGACCGCCCCAGGATGGGACGGCGTCGCGCGCAAGCCGGCGTGCTGCTGCGTCGCGGCCGCATGGAGTGCGATCATCGCCGGATGGACACGGAACGTCACCGACAGCTGCGCGCGGCGTACCACGAGCGCCGACCGGACGCGGGCGTGTACGCGCTGCGGAACACGGTCAGCGGCGTCGCGCACGTCGCGGCGACGTGACCGACGACGCCGGCACGGCCGACCAGGCGCGCGAGCGGCGGGCCGACCCCGCTTCGCAGTCTCCGCAGTCTCCGGGCACCACGCCCGGCCCGCTGACGGGCATCCGCGTCTGCGATCTCTCCACCGTGCTCGCCGGCCCGTACTGCACGATGCTCCTGGCCGACCTCGGCGCCGACGTGATCAAGGTCGAACCACCCGAGGGCGACGGCACGCGCCGGTGGGGACCTCCGTGGGCCGGCGCGCCGGAGGAAGGAGCGGCGTATCCCGTCGGCGATCCGCGCGCCGCCCCTGGCTACCGCGGGGAGGCGGCCTACTACCTGTCGATCAACCGGAACAAGCGCGGCATCCGGCTCGATCTGAAGCGCGACGCCGGAAGGGACGTCCTCCGGCGGCTCCTGGCCACGTCCGACGTGCTCGTCGAGAACCACCGGGTCGGCGGCCTCTCCCGCCTCGGGTTCCCTGACGAGGAGATCGCGCGCATCAGCCCCGCGCTGGTGCACCTCGCGATCAGCGGGTTCGGGCCCGACGGGCCGTATCGCGACCGGCCCGGGTACGACTTCATCGTGCAGGCGATGGCCGGCCTCATGTCGATCACGGGCGCGCCGGACGAGACGGGCGGCGAGCCCACGAAGGTCGGCGTCGCCGTCGTCGATCTCGCGACCGGGATGCTCGGCGCGGTGGCGGTCCTGGCCGCGCTGCTCGCGCGCGAGCGCGGTGCCGGCGGACGGCCCGGCCCCGGCGGCGAGGATGGACCGGGCCGAGTCGCCGGCCAGCGGATCGACATCAGCCTGTTCGAATCGACCATCGCGTGGCTCGCCAACCAGGCCTCGAACTACCTCGTCGGTGGCGTCGTCCCCGGCCGGCTCGGCAACGCGCACCCCAACATCACGCCCTACGAGACCTTCCGGACCGCGGACGGATCGATCGCGGTCGCAGTCGGGAGCGACCGCCAGTGGCCGCGGTTCTGCGAGGCGGTCGGGCTCCCGGCGCTCGTCCGGGACGCACGCTTCGCCACGAACGGCGCACGCGTCGAGCACAGGGCGGAGCTGCGACGCATGCTCGAGCCCGCGTTCGCAACCCGGACGTCGGCGGACTGGAGCGGCCGGTTGCTCGCGGCGGAGGTCCCGGCCGGACCGATCAACGACCTCGCGCAGGTCTTCGCCGACCCCCAGGCGGTCGCGCGCCGGATGGTGGAGTCGGTCGCCCACCCGACGATCGGCGAGCTCCGCACGACCGGCATCCCGTTCAAGCTCGCGACGACGCCCGCGAGCGTGCGCACCGCGCCCCCGCTCCTCGGCGAGCACACCGACGAGGTGCTCGCGGAGCTGGGCTTCGACGCCGACGAGGTGGGGCGGATGCGCGCCACCGGCGTGGTCTAGACTCGGCCGGATCACCCTGGCAGGGAGGAGCACGGTGGCGGACGAACGCGAGCGGTGGGCGCTGATCCTCGGCGCCAGCAGTGGCTTCGGGGAGGCGGCGGCCCTGGCCCTCGCGGAGGACGGCTACCACGTCGCGGGCATCCACCTGGACCGGCGGGCGGGGATGCGGCACGTCGACGAGATCTGTGACCGGATCCGGGCCCTCGGGCGCGAGGCGCGCTTCTTCAACGTCAACGCCGCGGACGACGACCAGCGGGCGGGCGTGCTGCAGGCCCTGCGCGAGCGGTTCGACCAGGCGGAGTCGGCCGGCCGGCACCCCTACGTGCGGGTGCTGCTGCACTCGCTCGCGTTCGGGACGCTGAAGCCCTTCCTCGCGGCCGAACCCGCGGACGCGATCAGCCGCAGGAACATGGAGATGACCCTCGACGTCATGGCGAACAGCCTCGTGTACTGGGCCCAGGACCTCGTGCGCGGGCGGTTCATCGAGGCGGGCTCGCGGATCTACGCGATGACGAGCGAGGGGTCGACCAAGGTCGTCGAGAGCTACGGCGCGGTCAGCGCCGCGAAGGCGGCCCTCGAATCCCACTGCCGACAGCTGGCGACCGAGCTCGCGCGACGCGGGACGGGCGCGACCTGCAACGCGATCCGGGCCGGCGTCACGATGACCCACGCGCTCATGCAGATCCCGGAGCACGACGCCCTCGTGCGGGAGGCCGGCCGGCGCAACCCGAGCGGCCGCCTGACCACCACCGAGGACGTCGCGCGCGCGATCGTCACGCTCTCGCGCGACGGAACGGAGTGGATGACGGGGAACGTGCTCGGCATCGACGGCGGCGAGTTCGTCACGGGATGACCGACGCGGGAGCGCGCGCCGGCGCAGAGCGCGCGCCCGAGGCCGAAGCGGAGACCGGGGCAGGGCCGGGCGCCGACGCCGGGCCGCAGAGCGGCTTCATCGGCGTCGTCGTCTTCGGCGCCATCAACGTCGACATGGTGGTCAGCGGCGCTCCGCTCCCCGGCCCCGGCGAGACCGTCGTCGGCGGCGCCTTCGCGATGCACCAGGGCGGCAAGGGCGGGAACCAGTCCGTCGCCGCGGCGCGGGCGCTGAGCGGCGGGCCGTGCGACGGATCGGTCGCGATCGTCGGCGCGGTGGGCGACGACGCATTCGGCCGCGAAGCCCTCGAAGCGCTGCGCGCCGAGGGGATCGACTGCAGCCGCGTGCTGGTTCGCCGGGGAGTGCCCACCGGCGTCGCGCTCATCTCGGTCGATGCCCGCGGCGAGAACCAGATCTCGGTCGCGCCCGGCGCGAACGCGACGCTGACGCCGTCCGAGGTCGAGGCGGCCCTGCGCCCGATGCTGGGCCCGGATTCCGTTCTGCTCGCGAGCCTCGAGGTGCCCGTCGATGCCGTGCTCGCCGCCGGGTTCGTCGCGCGCCAGTGCGGCGCGCGGTTCGTCCTGAACCCGGCCCCCGCGCACGACGTCCCCGGTTCGCTCGTGCGGCTGGCGACGCACCTGACCCCGAACCAGGTCGAGCTCGATGCGCTGGTCCCGAGCCTCCCCGGAGATCCCGCCCGGGCCGTCCGGCAGCTCGCCGCGGCGGACCGCGAGCTGCGCGTCGCCGTCACGCTCGGGGCACGCGGGGTGCTGGCGTTCGGGCCGGACGTCGACCGCGAGTTCGCCGCGCTCGAGGTGACGCCGGTCGACACCGTCGGCGCCGGGGACGCGTTCAACGGTGCGCTCGCAGCGGCGCTCGCCGAAGGGCGGCCGTTCGTCGAGGCAGTCCGGCGAGGCCGGAGCGCCGGCGGGCTGGCGACGCTCGTGCCCGGTGCCCGGGAGGGCATGCCGACGCGCGTCGAGATCGACCGGGCGAAGGAGCCGCGATGACGCCCGACGCCGACGAGGCCGTCTGGCTCCCACCCACCCGGCTCGGCGCCGTGCCCGACTTCGAGCTCGAGCGCTTCTTCGACCGGTTCGAGTTCGACCTGCCGTACCAGCTCGGGTCGTCCGACCCCCAGACGCTGAGCATCGGCGAGCTGCTGCCGTACGCCGACGAGCGGCAGCGCGAGCGCTGGCACACGCTCCGCCTCGGGTACCGGACGGCCGCCGGCGACCCGGACCTGAGAGCGGCCATCGCTGCGCTGTATCCGGGGCGCGGACCGGACGACGTGCTCGTCGCGGTGGGGGCGGCCGAGGCACTGATGCTGACGTTCGCGGCCGCGCTGGCGCCGGGCGACCGGGCGATCTCGCTGACGCCCGCGTACCAGTCGCTGCACGAGCTCCCCCGCGCGATGGGCGCCGACCTCGAGCTGGTGCCCGTCGAGCGCGAGGGCGACGCCTGGCGGTTCCCGTTCGAGCGGCTCATGGAGGCGCTGCGGCCGGGGATCGCGGCGCTCGTCCTGAACACGCCCCACAACCCGACCGGCGTCGCGGCCACGGCCGAACAGATCTCGGCGGTCGTCGAGCGGTGCGACGAGGCGGGCATCCGCGTGATCGGCGACGAGGTGTACCGCGGGCTCGAGTGGTCGCTGCGCACCCCGCCGTCGGTCACCGAGCTGTCCGACCGCGCCGTGGCTGTCGGCGTGACGTCGAAGGTGTACGGGCTCGCGGGGCTGCGGATCGGCTGGCTGGTCACGGGCGACGCCGCCCTGCGCACGCGCGCGATGGCGATCAAGGACTACACGACGCTGTGCGCGGCGGGCCCGTCCGAGGTGCTGGCGACCATCGCGGTCGGCGCCCACGCGCGACTGCGCGACCGGACGCGCACGACGTGCGAAGCGAACATGTCTCGCCTCGAGGCCTTCGCTGCCGAGCGCCCCGACCTCCTCGCCTGGGTCCGCCCGGACGCGACGACGATCTCGGTGGGCCGGATCGGTGCCCCGCTGCTGGGCCGCCATCGCGGCGAGCCGGAGGCCGTCCTCGCGCACTGGCGCGAGCGCGCGGGAGTGGTCGTGGCTCCGGGACCCGCGTTCGGCTGTGCGCCCGACGAGTTCCGGCTGGGGTTCGGCCGGGCCGATCTGCCGGAGGCGCTTGCGGCCCTGGCAGCGGCCGGATAGAGCGCCGGCGCCGACGCCGGGATCGGATCCCGCCGCCGGACCCGCGGTCGCGACTGCCCCCACTTCGGGTAGCGCCCCCGCCGTGAAGCCATCCTGGCAAACGGCGCCGGCTCCCATTCATGCGAACGGCGTTACCCTGTTCGACGTGCGTGTGCGACAGCGTTGGGTGGCCGTCCTCGTGCCGGTCCTCGTGATCGGCGTCATCGAGGTGGCCAGCGACAGCTTCCTCGACCCCCACCTGCCCTTCCCGCGCGACACGATCCTCGTGATGGGTGCGGTCGTCGTGCTCGCGATCGTCTACGGAACGCTGGTCTTCCGACTGCTCGACAGGCTGACGGGCAGGCTGCGCCAGCAGAACGCAGAGCTCGCCGCGCGGCACGCCGAGGCGTCCGCGCTCCACCGGGTGAGTGTCGCGATCACGGCGCTCCAGGACATCGACGCGGTCCTGCGGGCCGTCGTCGACAGCGCCCGCTCGCTGCTCGGCGCCGACCTCGCCGTGCTCGTCCTGCCCGGCCCCGACGGCGAGCCGCGCCTCGCCGCGTCGAGCGGCCCGCGGCCGGCGATCGACCCTGCCGGAGGCCAGCCCGGCGAGGATTTCCGCCGCTTCGTCCGGCCGGAGCATCTCGTCGCGAACCTCGCCGCGCCGCTCCGGGTCGGCGATCGGACGATCGGGACGCTCGCCGTGGCGGCCGACGGGGGACGCGCGTACGGGATCGACGACGTCGAGGTGCTGTCGTCGCTCGCCAGCCAGGCGGCGATCGCGCTCGAGAACGACCGGCTCCAGCGCGAGCTCCGCGAGGTGGCGGTGCGCGGCGAGCGCGAGCGGATCGCGCGCGAGATGCACGACGGGCTGGCGCAGGTGCTCGGCTACGTCAACACGAAGTCGCAGGCGGCGGGGGAGCTGCTCGCCGCGGGCCGGGTCGACGCCGCCCGCGCCCAGCTGTCGGAGCTCGCCGTGGCGGCCCGCTCCGTCTACGTCGACGTCCGGGAGGCGATCCTCGGGCTGTCGAGCCCGATCCCGCCCGACCGCGGGCTGGTCGGCGCGCTCGAGGAGTACGGCGAGCGGTTCTCGGAGGCGTCGAAGCTGTTCGTCCGGGTGGACGCGCCCGCGTCCGTGCGGAGCCTCGTGCTCGCGCCGGACGTCCAGGCGCAGGTGTTCCGGATCGTCCAGGAGGCGCTCACGAACGTTCGGAAGCACGCGGCGGCCCAGCGTGTCGTCGTCTCGCTGTCGCTTGAGGAGGATTCGCTGGTGGTGCAGGTAGAGGACGACGGACGCGGGATCGGCGGAGGTGAGATGCCCGCCGCCGACTGGCCGCATTACGGGTTGCGTACCATGCAGGAGCGCGCGGCGACGGTCGGAGCGGAGCTGCGCGTGGAGCCGGCGGAGCCGCAGGGAACGCGCGTGATCGTGCGCGTGCCGGTCGTCGCCGTGAGCGGCAGGAGGGTTGCCTGATGCGGGTGCTGCTGGCCGACGATCACACGCTGTTCCGTGACGGCGTGGCGTCGCTGATCTCGGCGTGGGGCCACGAGGTGGTCGGGCAGGCGTCGAACGGTGAGGAGGCCGTCTCGCTCGCCGACAAGCTCCGGCCCGACCTCGTGCTGATGGACGTGCGCATGCCGGGCCTGTCGGGGCTCGCCGCCACGCAGCGCATCCGCACCGACCACCCCGAGGTCGCGATCGTGATGCTCACCGTGAGCGAGGACGAGGACGACCTGTTCACGGCGATCAAGGCGGGTGCGCAGGGCTATCTGCTGAAGAACCTCGAGAGCGCGCAGCTGCGCTCGATGCTCGAGGCCGTTTCGCGTGGCGAGGCGGCGATCACGCCCGCGACCGCGGCGCGGATCATCGACGAGTTCCTGCGGCCCGACCGGCCCCGTCTGCCAGTCGAGCCCGACCGGCTGACGGACCGCGAGATCGACGTGCTGCGGCTCGTGACGCAGGGACTGCGGAACAAGGAGATCGCGTCGCGGCTCGGGATCACCGAGAACACCGCGAAGTTCCACCTGAAGAACATCCTCGAGAAGCTGCACGCACAGAGCCGGACCGAGCTGGCGGCACGCGCCGTCCGGGAGGGCCTGGTCCCGCAGGACTGACGCGGGGTCGCGGCCTCGCCGCCGCCCCGGCCGCTCGGCGCGCGGGCAACCCACGCGCAGGCAGCCCACGCGCAGGCAGCCCACGCGCGGGCAACCCACGCGCCGGCCCGCGGAAATCCGCATCCCGCCCGACTCCCGGTCCGAACGGCCCGGGCCATTCGACCCCTTGCGCCGCCCCGGTCGAGATCGACTCGACTCTCCGGTCGCGTGTGTGACCCGCGGCGTCCACGCGGCATCCTCTGGGTACGAATTGCCGGAGGTGGGCATGGGCTACCGCATCACGATCGATCAACGGGGATGCTTCAACTGCGGCGTCTGCATGGACGTGTGCCCCGTGCAGGCGCTCGACATGTCCCGCCCGACGAACGGCGGGCCCGAGACTGGATCCCGGGACGGCGCGCCCCTGCGCTGGATGATGGAGTTCCCGACGCAGGTCGGCGAGTGCATCGGCTGCGGGATCTGCGTGCGTGAGTGCCCCGTCGTGGTCGTGACGCTGGACTCCGTCCCCGGCGAGACGCCGCTGGTGCCGAGACAGGGCCCGATCACGCGCCCCGTGGCCGCCATCGAACCCCCCGCCTGGATCCCGCTCGGCGAGGCGACGCGCGAGGCTCTCAAGCCCGATCACCCCGAGCCGTTCGCGTCGCTGTTCACCTGGCGCACCAGCGAGCGGCCGCAGCCCTGGCAGACCTGGCGGTCGATGGTCGACGCGTCGGAGCGCGACCCGAAGGCGCCGTGCCAGGCGGCCTGCCCGGCCGGAACGGACGCCGGCAGGTACGTCGGCGCGATCGCCGCGGGCCGGTACGACGAGGCCTACGCGGTCGCCGCGGAGGTCAACCCCTTCCCGTCGGTCTGCGGCTGGATCTGCACCGCGCCGTGCGAGTCCGCCTGCCGCCGCGGGACGCTCGACGAGCCCATCTCGATCCGGAGCCTGAAGCGCTTCGCGGCGGAACATGGGCGACTCCCGAAGGTCGCGCCGCCGAAGGAGCGCCGTGACGGCCGCGTGGCGATCGTCGGCGGCGGCCCGGCCGGCATGGCCGCGGCGTACTACCTCGTCCGGCTCGGGTACCGCGTGACCGTCTTCGAGGCGATGCCGGTGCCCGGCGGCATGATGGCGATCGGGATCCCGTCGTACCGCCTGCCGCGTGAGGCGCTCCAGGAGGAGATCCAGCGGATCGTCGACCTCGGCGTCGAGCTCCGGCTCGACGCGGCGATGGGCCGGGACTTCAGCCTGAGCGATCTCGAGGCGCAGGGCTTCAACGCCGTCTTCCTCGCGACGGGCGCCTCGAAGAGCCGCCGGCTCGGCGTCCCGGGCGATCAGCTGCCCGGCGTCGTGCCCGCCACGCTGTTTTTGAAGCAGGTCAACCTCGGCGAGGGGACGCGGCTGTCCGGCCCCGTCGTCGTCGTCGGAGGGGGCAGCACGGCGATGGACGCCGCGCGGTCCGCCCTCCGGAGCGGCGCGGACTCGGTCACGATCCTCTACCGCCGGGGTCGCGCGGAGATGCCGGCGCAGCGCGAGGAGGTCGACGCGGCCGAGCGCGAGGGCATCGCGATCCGGACCGGCGTCGTGATCGACGAGGCGCTCGGCAACGGCCGCGTGGGCTCCTTGCGGTGCCGCCAGCAGCAGCCGACCGGACGGACGGAGGCCGGGCGGGCAGTCTGGGAGGCGGTGCCGGGAAGCGAGTTCGAAGTCTCCTGCGCGACCGTGCTCGTGGCGGTCGGCGAGGAACCCGATCCGTCGATCCTGCCGCCGGGCGCGGGCATCGAGGTCAGTGCGTGGGCCGGCATCATGGCCGATCCCCGCACGCTCGCGACGGGCCGCGCCGGCGTCTTCGCCGGTGGCGACGTCGTGTCGGGCCCGAAGACCGTCATCGACGCCGTGGCCAACGGCCGCCGCGCCGCGGCGTCGATCCACGAGTACCTCGCGGGCGTCCGGGACGGCGAGGCCGAGATCATGGCCGCCGTGCGCTATCCCCGGGGCGCGGAGCGCGCGCTCCGGCTCGACCTCGCGCCGCGCCAGCGGGTGCGTGTCGAGCAGCCTGAGTACGTCGCGGGATCGTTCAGCGCCGACGAGCCCGGTCTCGCCGAGGCCCAGGCCCGGGAAGAGGCGTCACGGTGCTTCCGGTGCGACGCCGTCTACGGCTGCGGCGTCGTGCAGGTCGTCTCCGGGCGTGGTCCCGCCGATCGTGATCTTCCCGTGCTCCCACCACCCACGCCGCAGCCGCGCGTGCCGAACGTTGCCGCCGGCACGACTGGAGGAGGAAAGTGACCCCATCTCAGATCCAGGCGTTCATCAACGTCGGCGAGCCGTTCGTCGAGGGGACGATCGCCGCGGCGCTCGTCGCGCTCTGGCTCCTTGTCGTCGCGCTCCACCTCGCGCGGCCGTACATGCTCGCGACGCTGCAGAAGTTCACGCTCCGGCTCGCGGCCGACCTGTGGTGGATCATCTACGTCGCCCTGCGCGACCTGCTCGTGGTCCAGGTGTTCCTCGGCAGCTTCATCTTCTTCTATCCCGACGTGGTCCGCGGCGACGACCTGCCGATCACGGGCGGCCTTGCCGCGGCCTGCGCGTTCGCCGCGCTCGTGGTCAAGCTGACGACGAAGGGCGACGCCGATCCGCGCGGCTTCCGGCTCCAGACGATCCTGCTCGGGATCGGCTCGGTGCTCTACATCGTGCCGTACGTGCTGGGCGTCCAGGTGACG
>JAJYGO010000492.1 GCA_021785115.1 Chloroflexota bacterium
TCCCGATCCGCTGGCGAGGGAACGTGTCAGGGGTTCGCCCGGTCAAACGAACGCGTCTCGGGAGGCTGAGGCTCTCGACAGCACTCTCGTGAATGATTGGGGCTAGTCCGTGCTCTCGGGCTTCTCTCCGGACTCCCGGTGCGCGGACCCCTCGTCCGTCTCGGCGGTCGAGTCCTCCCGAAGGCCCTTCTGGAACTCGCTCTTCGCCTGACCGAGCGACCGCGCAAGGTGGGGGATCCTGCTGCCCCCGAACACCACGATCACCGCCAGGATCACGATCACGAGCGTCTCGGGGCTCACCATGGCGAGCATGACGATCTCCTTGCTCTCCGCACGGCGCCTACCCCAAACCCTCGGCCGCGGGAAGCAGCGTGAGGATCGTCTCGTAGGCGGCTCGGAGACCCTCCTCGCGCGGCGCCGCGGACGCCGCCGCAACCCCTGCGAGAAAGGCCGAGAGCGGGGCCTGGCGACGATCTCCGGTTCCGTGGGAGACGTCCCGCGCCAGATCCAGGACGACCTGCACCTCCTGATCCGTCATGGGGCCGATGCCCAGTGCCTGCGCCGCCTCCCCGATCCAGTCGACCACCGCGTCCTCCTTCCACCGCCGACGTGCTGCCCGCGGGCCCTGCGGCCGGGCCCCGGCGCGATCCACGCGGGCCGCTCGGCCACACGACCAAAGTAGAAGTATGTCACTCAACAAACTGCGACGATGGTCCCGCCCACGATGGGCCCATGGTCCCTGCCGCCCGGGAAGGACCGCCACAAGACTCTGAGCCACGAATCTCGCCCTCGCGGAGAGGAGACGACGACCGTGCGACCGATCACTCGTCGGAAGTTTCTCGGAGGGGCCGCGGGAGGCGTGGGGGCGCTCGCCATCGCAAGTCGGCTCCGGTTCCTGGAGTCCGTGCCCTCTGCGTACGCCGATTCCGGCCAGACGCTCACCGGCCCGAGTCAGGTCTTTCGCACGGGTCACTCGAACAACTGCGACGGCGCCTGCGGCCACCTCGTGCACGTGACGGACGGGCGTGTCACGTTCGTCGGACCAGCGCCGTGGGACGCCACGACGATCGCGGGCCAGCCGGCTCCCCAGATCAACCAGCGCATCTGCCTGCGCGGGGTGAGCCAGATCCAGAACACCTACAGCCCCGACCGGGTGAAGTATCCCTACAAGCGGGTGGGGCCCCGCGGGTCGGGGAGATGGCAGCGGATCTCGTGGGACGAGGCGACCTCCCTCATCGCCGAGAACTTCCAGAAGGTTCAGGCGCAGTACGGGGAGAAGTCGGTCTGGATCGCCCCCTACACGGGATCCCTCAGCATCCTCGAGGGCGTCGTGGGCGCAGGATTCCGCCTGGCGAGCGCCATCGGGGCGTCCGCCGGAGATTTCGAGGGCGACAACGAGGGCGACAGCGCCACGCCGGCGGGATGGAACTACGTGCTGGCCAACCCGGAGATGACCGCCGGCGGGATCTTCGACGGGCACGAGATCACGGACTTCCTGAACGCCAAGGTCATCGTGCTGTGGGCGAACAACGTCGCCGAGACCTCCATCCCGGACTGGCGGATCATCGGCGACGCCCGTCGGGGCGGCACGCGCCTCGTCTCCGTGGACCCGCGCTTCACCCCAACCTCGGCCTCCGCCGACTTCTGGCTCCCGGTCCGGCCGGGCGCCGACACGGCGCTCATCGACGGGGTCATCAACTACCTGATCACCACCAAGCAGTACGACGCCGCGTATCTCAAGGCCTACACGGTCGCGCCGTTTCTCGTCGATCCGAACACGAAGCGGTTCCTCCGCGCCTCGGACCTCCCGTCGGGCAGCGGGAACGACTACGTGGTGGTCGATGCGGCCGACGGCGTGGCAAAGCCCGCGAAGGGGGTCCGAAACCCGGTCCTCTCCGGCGCTCACACGGTGGCGGGAAGGAAGGCCCCGACAGCCTTCCAGGCCCTCGCCGATGCGATGGCAGAGTACACGCCAGCGCACGTCGCCTCCCTCACCGACCTCCAGCCGAGCCAGGTGGTCCAGCTCGCGCAGCTCTGGGGGCAGAACCACCCGGTGGCGGTGCGGGCCGGATTCGGCCTCTCGCACTGGGGCCGGGGCGATCTCACGATGCAGGCCCTCCTCACCCTGCAGGCCCTGACCGGCAACATCGGCGTCCACGGCGGCGGGGTCACGACCTTCGCGGGCGGGCTCACCACCACCGCCTTCGACCTCGGGACGTGGTGGTCGCCGGGCGGCAAGACCTTCACGGTGCTCGAGCCGATGGAGTTCTGCGGCGCCGCCCTCGACGGCACGCCCTATCCGGTCAGGGCCGCCTGGTTCATGGTCGACAACTTCGCCCAGCAGATGTCCGATCGCAATCGGGTCGTGCGGGCCATGCGGTCGCTCGACTTCGTCGTGGTGTCCGACTACGTGATGTCGGCCACGGCGGACCTCGCCGACGTCGTCCTGCCGGCGTGCACGTACGTCGAGAAGACCGACCTGCTGTCGTCGAACAACTTCTACCTGCAGTACATGCCGAGGATGATCGAGCCCCTGTGGGAGTCGAGGTCCGATCTGGACGCGATCACCATGGTCGCCCAGAAGATGGGCGTCGGGCAGTACTTCGACAAGACCCCGGACGAGTACCTGAAGGAGATCCTCCACATCGGGGATCCGAACGCGGACGCCAACGTCCGGGGACTCACCTGGGAACAGGTCACGACCGGCGCGCCGCACCTCAACACCCCGACCGTCCCCTACGTCCCCTTCTTCGACAAGCAGTTCCCGACCACGTCGGGACGGATCGAGTTCTACGTGGAGATGCTCATCCCCTACGGGCAGGAGCTGTAGATCGGCAAGGATCAGCTCGAGGCGTCTCCGAACAACCCCCTGTTCGAGAAGTACCCGCTCGTCTTCCTCTCCACCCACACGCGGTTCCGCACCCACTCGCAGTACTGCAACCTGCCGTGGCTGAAGGAGATCAACAACGGGGGCGAGGGCTTCCTCGAGATCAACCCGGTCGACGCCGGATCGCGAGGGATCGGCAATGGGGACGTCGTGAGGATCTTCAACGACCGCGGCGACATGAAGGTCCGCGCGCGGCTGACGGAGGGCATCAAGCCGGGGGTCGTGAACTGCTATCAGGGCGGCTGGGACACGATCAGGGTGAAGCACTACATCGAGGGTCACCCCAACAACCTCACGCACCAGATCGCGAACCCCGTCCAGTCGGTGATCCCCAATTTCCGGTCCAACGCCGCGTACTTCGACTGCCTGGTCCAGGTCGAGCGCGCAGGGTAGGTGAGAGCCATGGGCAAGCACTGGGCGATGGTGATCGACCAGAGCCGCTGCGTCGGTTGCTGGACCTGCGCGGTCGGCTGCAAGGAGGTCAACAACGAGCCCCTCGGCTACTGGTGGAACCGCATCCTGACGGGAGCGCCCGCGGACGCGTCGGGTGAGGTCTCGGAGGCGCTCCGGGGCCCCGCCAGCGAGAACATCGACGTTCCCTCCGGCACCTGGCCCGACCTCGAGATGTCCTACCTCCCGGTGGCCTGCCAGCAGTGCAACGACGCGCCCTGCGTCAAGGTGTGCCCTGTGCAGGCGACCTTCCGCCGAGACGACGGGACCGTGCTCGTCGACTACGAGCGCTGCATCGGGTGCAGGTACTGCATCGCCGCGTGCCCCTACGGCGTCCGGATCTTCAACTGGGGCGACGCGATCCACGACCCCGGCTTCGTGGTCGGGTACGGGAAGGACTACCGAGCCGATGGGCGCCTGGTCTTCACGCCGGACCGTCCCAAGGGGGTCGTCGAGAAGTGCACGTTCTGCGTCGAGCGGATCGACGAGGGCGAGGTGCCGTTCTGCGTGGAGGTGTGCCCGGCCGGGGCGCGGGTCTTCGGGGACCTCGACGATCCGACGAGCGACGTGTCGCAGGCGATCAACGGCCAGGGCGCCGTGCAGCTGCTCTCGGACCTCGGCACGAACCCCAACGTGTTCTACCTGCCGGTCCGCAAGATCAACAGGATGCAGGTCTGAGGAGGAGGGTGCCGACCATGGCAGTGCAGACTGCGACTCCCGCGGGCGAGCCGTCCTCCTCGACGAGATCGCGAACGTGGCTCGCGACGCTCTCCGTCGTCTTCCTGTGGGGGGTGGCGGCCTGGGGCTACCAGCTCGCTCACGGCCTCGCCGCGACCGGCATGCGAGACGTCGTGTCCTGGGGCATGTACATCTTCACCTTCGCATTCTTCGTCGGCCTCTCGGCGGGCGGGCTCATCATGGCCTCGTCCGCAGAGGTGTTCGGCGTCGAGGCCCTGCGCCCGCTGTCGAAGCTCGGCGTCCTCACGGCCGCGGCCTGCGTCGCGATCGCCGCGATCATGATCGTTCCGGACCTCGGACGTCCCTTCCGCCTGCTCAACATCGTGCTCCATCCCAACTGGACCTCGCCGCTCGTCTGGGACATCGTGATCATCAGCATCTACTTCCTGTTCTCGGTGGTCGACCTGTGGGTCATGACCCGGCGGGGAACGCGCCCCTCGTCCCGAGCGAAGGCGCTCCGGGTCCTCGCCTACGTGGGTCTTCCCACCGCCGTGCTGCTGCACTCGATCACGGCATGGATCTTCGGGCTCCAGATCGCGAGGTCGTGGTGGAACACGGCGCTCATGGCCCCGCTGTTCGTGGTCTCCGCGATCCTCTCGGGAACGGCGCTGATCGCGCTGATCGCGCTCGCGGCCACACGCTTCGACAAGGTCGTCGTTCCCGAGCGGACCTGGCGGCTCCTGGCCGGGCTTCTCGCGGTCGGCATCGCCGTCGACCTGTTCTTCGTGGCGAGTGACTACATCACGATCCTGTGGGGCAACGTCCCGCGCGAGCGCGCGGCCCTGAACCTGATCCTGCCCGGGGGCAGCTGGCAGTGGCTGTTCTGGCTGGAGTGGGTGGCCGGTGGCATCGTGCCGTTCCTGCTGCTCGTGATGCCCTCCACCAAGCGACGGCTCGGGATGATGGGGCTCGCCTCCGCGCTGATCCTCGTCGGTGTCTATGCGTTCCGCATCGAGCTCGTCGTGGGCGGCATGCTGCGCCCGATGCTCGACTTCCCGCCTGGGAACGCGCTCGGCACCTACACGCCCGGCCGGAGCGTGTTCCAGTTCGGCGGCGTCTACCACCCCACCTGGGTCGAGTACTCGATCGTGGCGGGGCTCATCGCGCTGTTCGCCCTCATCGTGACCGTCGGGTACCGGAAGCTTCGCGTCATGGAGTCCGCCGACGAGGGGCCGCGTCCGGGGATGCCCGAGGATGTCTGAGACCGACGGCGTCACCGTGCAGCTCGAGGAGGCGGCAGGGGCCGCAGAGCTGATGGCGCACTGGTGGAGTCGGCCGATCGACGAGGAGCGTGCATCGTGGGCGCAGCTCGGCGGGCATGCCGCGGAGATCGTCGCCGGGATCGGCCTCGACGCGGACGCGGCCGAGTGGGCCGCAGGGATCGCGACGACCCGCGAGGAGGGCATGCTCGAGGAGTACGAACGCCTCTTCGTCGGGCCCGGCCGAACCCCCTGCGCGCCCTACGAATCGCTCTGGCGAGCCGACGCGCCGCGCCGGGAGCGCGGCCTGCTGATGGGGCCGGCCACGATCGAGGTTCAGGCCCTGTGTCGAGAGATGGGCCTCACGATGCGGGCGGAGGTCCACGAGCTGCCCGACCACGTCGTCGTCGAGTGGGAGGCCCTCGCGTTTGCCCTGGCGGAGGGAAGGCTGGAGCCGGGACGCCGGCTCCTCGTCGAGCACCTCGCGATCTGGCTGCCGGAGCTCTGCGACGCCATCGTCCGGGAGACGTCGAGCCCCTTCTACTCCGAGCTCGCCGCCCGGACCCCTTCCTGGGTGCGAGCCCTCGGGAGCAGCCTGGAGCTTGCCGTCGCCGGGTGAGGAGAGGCGTCGCGTTGGCAACCGCACCCGAGCGAGTCGGCACTGCAGGGTCCGGGCGCACCCCTCGGGCCGTGCACGTGCTGTGCGAGCGACTCGAGCGGATGGGAGAGGGACTCGATCTCCGGCACATAGGGGCCCACCTGAGGTGGATCGATCCGTCCGCGCAGGTCACGACCGCAGACCTGTGCGCGGAGCCCGGGGCGGTCGCGATGGCGGTGAACGAGGCAGGGGCACCCCTCGCGGTCATCGGATCCTGCGGCGGCGCCTGCGCCGGCCGTGAGCCCGTCCTCTGGGCACGACGCGGTGGGGCCGGACCGTTCAGCGTGGAGACCGTCGATCTGGCGCGGTTCACGCGGGAGGTGGGCGGGGAGACACGTTCCCGAGGGGCGGCCCGGGACCTGATTGCGGCCGTCGCCAGGGTCCGCGCCCTTCGACCCGACGACGAGGCATCCTTCCGTGTGACGGCGCCCCGTGGAGGGCTTTCGCGACGTGGTCTCGCCCTGATGTTGGGAGCGCTCGACCGCGTGCCGGTTCCCACGATCGACCACGCACGGTGCGCAGGGACGCGATGGTGCCGGCGCTGCAGGGATGCATGCCCAACCGACGCGCTCACCCTCGACGGCGGTCGCATCCACGTTCAGCCATCCGCATGTCGAGGGTGCGGGCTCTGCGTGACTGCCTGCCCGACACAGGCCATCGGCCTCGCAGGCTCCGCCCTCCCCCAGATCGAGGCCCAGCTCGAAGCCGCACTGACCGCCCTGCCCGGCGAGCATGCGGACGCTCGAAGAGGGATCCTTCTCGCCTGCCGCGGCGCCGATCCGGCCTCCGAGGACCAATCCCTCGCGGCCTACGCCGCCGTCGAGGTCCCGTGCGTTCGGATGGCGACGCCCGGATGGGCGCTGCAGGCACTCGCCGCGGGGGCCTCGAGCGTGGTCGTCGACCCCTGCGGTGAGACGTGCCGAGCCATCTGGCACCAGCGTGCGGCGGCCGTCGTTCGGATCCTGGCCTCTCTGGCCATCGGCGACGCAGACGAGAGAGTCCGGGTGGTCCCGACGGGGCACCCCGCCTCGAACCCCGGAACCTTCCACCTGCCGCCAGCGCTCGTGGAGCCCGGAGGCATGCCGATAACGCTCGCGGAGCCGGAGGCCACGGCCCGGGCGATCGCCCACCTGGCTCCCCGTGGGAGACGCCCCTCCCCCACCCGCGTCGAGCTGCAGGAGTCGGTCATCGGCGTCGCGCACGTGGTCGAGGACGCGTGCACGCTGTGCGGTGCCTGCGCCCAGGCCTGTCCCACCGGCTCGCTCTCGCAGGTCGAGGACGAACGCATCCGCCTGCTGTTCGACCCATGTCGCTGCGCCGCCTGCGCGGCGTGCGTGGCCGCCTGCCCCGAGCGGGCCATCTCGGTGGAGGCGGTGGTGGACCCGACAGTCGTC
Organism: Chloroflexota bacterium; assembly: GCA_021785115.1. The sequence continues at coordinate 7,327 of JAJYGO010000492.1, forward strand.
CTCGGCGGGATCGCCGCGCTCGCGGCCGCCGAGCGGCAGGCCTGCGAGCGCTGTGGGGGAGCGCTGCCTCCCCCAGGGATGAGGGCGCGCATCTGGGAGACGCTCGGTGGATCCGACGAATCCAGACCGCTCGACATGAGCATCTGCGTCGCCTGCGGGCTCTCCGCGTCTTCGGGCGCGAGGGCCCCGAGCGCGGGGGCCGCGAGCGCCGGGGCCGGTCCGCGAGGGTGAGCGGGGCAAGACCCGAGCCAGCGGCGGGAGCCCGACCGGTCAGCCGGCGTGGTCGCCTGGGATTCGTCCCGCGCGAACACGGGGCGACCTTCATCTCGGTGCACGCCTTGCTGCTCGGGCTGATCGGGGGGCTCGTGGCCGGCCGGGTTGGCTGGCACGCGCTGTGGGGGGCGCTGTGCGCGGCGGCCTTCGTCGCGATGCTGCTCCCCCTCGCCGCCGCCGTGGCGGTCTGGAGCCATCCGGCGCTCGGCCCCCTGGCCCGGCAGCGGGCCTGGCGGCTGCTCCCCGCCCTCGCCATGGTCGGCGCGGCCGCGCTTGCGATCGGCCCCCGGGCTCAGATCGTCGCCCTCGGGTGCGCTGGGGGCGGGTTGGGCGCGGCCTACCTGGCCGTACGCCGGCGGTGGGGACCGAGATCCGCCGGCGCGGAGCTCGCGGCCATCGCGGCCATCGGCCTCGTCGGACCGCTGGCCTGGATCCTGGTCGGGGGCGCGAGCGCTCGCTGGTACCTGGCGGCCCCAGCCATGTTCCTCGCGGCCGGTGGCACGGTCCCGTATGTGCGGGAGCGAGTGCGCCGACGGCCGGTTCGCGACCTCCGCCTACGGCGTCGGGTCCGCCGAGGCGCTCCGGCCCTGCTCTGGCAGGCGGCGCTCGCCGGCCTCGCCCTCGCCGGTGCCGGCGCCGGCGCCGGGCCGAGGTGAGCGCCCGGAGCCGCCGGACGCCGACGGCCCGCAGGAGCGGGGACCTTCGGTTCTCCGCGCGCTGCGGAGGAGGCCGCTAGGATGGAACCGGAGGGGCCGAGAGGAAGGCACCGCCATGTTCGGTCGTTCGTTCCGGGTCGGACGGATCGGTGGCGTCGAGATCCGCGTCGACGCCTCGTGGACCGTCATCGCCCTGCTGATCACCTACAGCCTGTTCCTGCAGTTCACGGCCGCGTACCCGACCCTGACCAGCCCAGCGGGGTTGGCCCTTGCCCTTGCGGCCGCCGTGCTGTTCTTCGGCTCGGTGCTCACCCACGAGATGACCCACGCGCTGGTCGCCCGCAGGGTCGGCATCCCGGTCATGGGGATCACCCTGTTCATCTTCGGGGGAGCCACTCACGCGGACGTCGCGTCCAAGGGACCGAAGGACGAGTTCGTGGTGAGCGTGGTGGGCCCGCTCTCGAGCCTCGCCCTCGGTGGGATCTTCTGGAGCCTCTCGATCCTCGCGCACGCCCTCCTCCTTCCCCGCCCCCTCCAGGGAGCGCTGGGATACCTCGGATGGGTGAACGGGCTGCTCGCCGCCTTCAATCTCCTCCCGGGGTTCCCTCTGGACGGGGGGCGCGTGTTCCGCTCGGCCGTGTGGGGCGCGACGCACAGCCTCGAACGCGCAACCCGGGCGGCCAGCATCCTCGGGGAGACCATCGGCTACCTCATGGTCGCCGGTGGCTTCGTCCTGGTGTTCGGGGCCGCCGTCGTGTCGGGCATCTGGTTCGCGGCCATCGGCTGGTTCCTGGCCCAGGCGGCACGGGCGTCGTGGCGGGAGTTCGAGGTCCGCGGCCTGCTGGCCGGGGCCGAGGTCGAACAGGTCATGGAGCCCCACCCGATCGCGATCCCGGCGGACCTCCCGCTCAGCGAGGCCGTCGACCACTACCTGCTCCCTCACGACCAGGGGGCGTTCCCGGTGGAGGAGCTCGGGCGGACCGTCGGGATGCTCACCATCGGCCTGGTGAGGGCCGTCCCGAGGAGCGCGTGGGAGCGGCGCACCGTCCGGGAGGCGATGGCCCCGGTCGACGAGCGCACGATCGTGGGGCCCCACACCCCGATGGCCGAGGTCCTGAAGCGGCTCGAGGAGCAGCCCTCCGGGTTCGTCCTGGTCATGGCCGACGGCCAGATCGAGGGCGTGGTTACGGTCGCCGACCTTGGCACGTGGCTCCATCGACGGCAGTCGCTCGCGGCATAGGCCGTGCCGCCCCGGGCGGCCCATGGATCGCTCGCTATGATTTCGCTCCTTGACCGGGAATCGACCGTGACGACGGGCGCCCACATGGCGACGGCCCACCGGCTCGTGGCGAGCACGGTGGAGCTTCGGGCCGAGGTGGACCTCGCCCGGGTCGCCGGCCCGGACGGCGTGCTGTGGGAGCGCGACGGCGCTGGGTTCGCGGGCCGGGGCGCGGCCCTCACCGTGGCGGTGCCGCCCGGAGGCCTGGCCGCGGCGGCGGCCGAGGTGGCCGATCTCCTGTCGAGCATCGAGGTCCGCGGCCCGCGTCTCCCGGTCGCCGTCGGGGCCCTCCCGTTCGCCACGTCGGCCGCCGGCGAGATGGTCGTCCCCGAGATCCTGGTCCGGCGCGACCCCGACGGGTCCGGCTGGCTCACCGTCGTCGGGGCGGACCCGGAGCCCGGCTCGGCGGCCAGGCGGCTCGTATCGGTCGAGACGCTCGAGCCCCTCGGGACGGTCGCACGGGGCGAGCGGCCGACCGAGTACCGGGTGACCGCCTCGACCAGCGTGGACGAGTGGTGCGAGTGGGTCGCCGACGCCGCCGACGCCGTCGCGGCCGGGCGGCTGGCCAAGGTCGTGCTGGCCCGCGAGGTGACGGTGACCTCCGACCGGGCCATCGCGGTGGTCGACGTCGCCCGAAGGCTGCGGTCCGCGTACCCGTCGTGCATGGTCTTTGCCGTGGGCGGGTTCGTCGGGGCGAGCCCGGAGCTGCTGGTCGCCCGCGAGGGGGACAGGGTGTGGTCGGAGCCCCTCGCCGGCACGGCCCCGCGCCACGACGTGCCCGGGTCGGGCCCCGAGCAGGCCTCGTCGCTGCTGTCGTCCCCCAAGGACCGCGAGGAGCACCGCCTGGTGGTGGAGGCGGTCGCCGAGGGGCTGGCCGGGTACTGCCACGACCTCGCGGTGCCCGCGACGCCGTCGCTCGTCTCGGTGGGGAACATCGCCCATCTCGGGACGGAGGTCGAGGGGCGGCTGTCCGACCCACGGACGTCGGTGCTCGAGCTGGTCGCCGCCCTGCACCCGACGCCCGCGGTGGCGGGCACCCCGACGGGGGCCGCCCTCGACTACCTCGCCGCCGTGGAACGCATCGACCGCGGCCGCTACGCCGGGCCGGTGGGCTGGGTGGACGCCGCCGGCGACGGCCGGTGGGCGGTCGGCATCCGCTCGGCGGAGATCGCGGATCGCCGAGCGCGGCTGCTCGCCGGAGCGGGCATCGTGGCCCAGTCGACTCCCGAGGCGGAGCTGGCCGAGACCGAGCTGAAGCTGCAGCCCATGCTGAACGCCATCGTGCGTCCGTAGGCGGAGCGGCGCCCGCGCGGCGCGGCCCCGCGCGTCAGCTCGCGCGGTGCCCCTCGCCCTCGAGGGCGGCGGCCACCTCGGCGTGGACCTCCTCGTGCACGGCGACGTTGCCCCGCCGGTCGGTTCGAGCGACGAGCACCGTGAGCCCGC
>JAJYGO010000091.1 GCA_021785115.1 Chloroflexota bacterium
TTCCCATCCTCGACTGCGAGCGCAGGACTAGGCAGCGCCATTCTGACGGGGCACCATGTGTCGCAGGAGGCGTTCCCGGTGACCCATCGCTCCCTCGTCTCGCAGCTGTGCCGCACCGCCCGGCTCGCCGACGACGCCTCGGTGCTGGCCCCGGGGAACCCGCATCGGGGCGGCGGGCCGGCGAAGAAGACAGCAATCGGCCAGACCCCCGCCCGGGCCGGGGTCTCGCGCCCGCGCTGGTGCAGGGGTCACCAGCGATGAGCGGCGCTTGGCCCGCACCCGAGTTCGGCAGCGCCGACGCGGAGGTGACCCGCCTCGTCGCCGTGTTCGCCCGCGCCTGGGCCGCGGCTCCCACGGACGCCGATCCCATCGCCGTGGCCGCTGAGGTGGTGGAGCGTCACCGCCACGGGGCCTGGCAGTTGACCGACCACGCGGTGCTCGCCCTCGTCGCGAGCGCCCTCCTCGCGCTCTCCCAGCAGGCGGCGACCGATCCCACGATCGAGGCCAGGCTGTACGGGGCGGAGCGTCTCTTCGCCCGCTTCCGCGCCATCCTCGACGCGGCCGGCGGACCGGAGCGAGTGGAGGACCCGGTGGCGGTCACGGAGGAAGCGCTCGAGCGGGAACCCACCGACCCGCAGTCGTTCGAGACGCTCGCCGCGCTCGGCCTCCTTGTCCGCTGGCGCGCGTCCCTCGGCTGAGCGCGGCGCGGCTTCCTCGCCTGCGCCACGAGGACGGCTGCCCAGGTGCTCCTCGGCCACCACGCGCCGTTGGCTGCGGCACCCCCCATCGGCTGGCGGGCCCGACCGGTCCCATGGGGACACCGCGGCGCCTGCGCCGCCCGGATCGAGGGCGACGCAGGCGCGGTTGGACGCCGCCGGCCCCCACCCGCCGGCGAGGACTGGGTCAGGGCATCGTCAGGGTGCCCGAGAGCACCGAGACCTGCGAGTTGCCCGCGGAGCGGTTGATGTCGGTGCCGCTGCCGCTGGCGCCGGCAAAGACGCCGCTGCCACTGCTGATCACGTAGTTCTTGGCCACCGTGTACGGGTTCCCGCGAAGATCCCGCTGACCAGTCGTCGCAGGCAGCCACGCATGCTCGCCTCTGCCCTTTCCGGTGAAAGGAACCGTTGGGCCTACCGTCCCCGTGCCACGGTACTTTGGGACAGCATACGTAAACCGGTGATGCAGTCCAGAATGACCCGGTACTGGTCGGGAGCACACGCATGGATAGGCTGTCCGGTCGCGTCATCGTCAGTGTTGTCAGCGCCACCGTGCTCCTCGTTGCGTGTGCGTCGGGCGCAGCTACGCCATCCGCACCCTCCACGCCGGCCGCACCCGCGAGTCCAGCCGCCTTCGTGGCGGCGACCCAGGTGCCTCTCCCGAGCGCAGTCCCCCAGAACCCCGCCGCGCAGGCCATGTCGGGATGGATCGCGCACTTCACCAACGGGGTCAGGTTCATCCAGTGGGTGGACAACGCGGGCGTCCTGACCGGGGCATCGAGCTGGGTGCTCACCCCGGTCAGCGGGCCGACCCAGGTGCAGCAAGGGAGCGACGCCTTCACAGGGGTGCTCTCCGGGGGCTCGGTCACGCTGACCTTCCAGGAGGGCGTTGGGCAGGTGCAGACCTGGGTAGGGACCCTGTCTGGCCAGACGCTGTCCCTGAGCTTCACCACATCCGACGGCACCATGGAAGTGGACACCTACGAGCCCGGGACTGTCGCGGACTACAACGCCGCGGTGGCGCAAGTCCAGGCACAAGTGCAACAGGCGCAGGACGCTGCCGCCCAAGAATCGGCAGCAGCTGCAGCGGCGGCCCAGCAACAGCAGCAGCTGGTACAGGAGCAGGCGGCGATTGACGCCGGGTCACGCGCCGTGACGAGCGACGTCGCGGCGCTGCCGAACGACGTGCAGTCGATGCAGCACGACCTCGCCAACGTGCCGAACGACCTCGCCAGCATGCAGAACGATGTGAACCAGACCTACAAGGATCTGGAGGCTGTGATCTCAGAGGCAGCTTCCACCGACACGTCCAGCGTGTGCGGCGATGCCAGCGGCGTCGCCGGGGATGCAAACGGCGTCGCTGGCGATGAGAACGGGATCGAAGGCGACGGGAACGGGCTGACCGGTGACTACAACGGGATCGGGAGCGACATCCAGCAACTGCAGCAGGACTTCAGCAACCTGCAGACCGCCGAAGCCGCGCTGCCGTCGTACGGGAGCGGGCTCCCGAGCGCCAACGACGTCAACCAGGCCGTCAAGTCCGCGAATGCGGCGGTCGCGGCGGCTCAGCAGACCTTCGCTGGCTACCTGGCCAAGGCCAAGCAACTGGTGCAGACGGCCAACGGGTACGCGGCACAGGCGCAGAGCGTGTGCAACCAAGTGGGGGGTTGACGGCCGCTGTCGCGCTGCCATCGGCGCGTCCGCAGGGCCTACTGCTAGATGGCACGAGGAAACAGGCTGATGATCTCGGCGGGACGGTCTGTGCGCACGACGCTGGTAGCTACAACCTCGGTGCTCGTCTGTCTGCTGGTCGCGCCGATCGGCGCGGCCAGTGCCCATGCTCAAACCGCGGCCGCATCCTCGATGGAAAACCGATCGCATGCGGATCAGCCACTCCGGCCGTTGGTCGCTCCAGCGACCTCCAGATGGCACGCTCGTGAGGCGGCCGATGCGGCAAGCCTGCTGGATACGGCCGAGTTGCTCCGGGTCGGCACGCGAACGCGCCCAGCCACCCCTCCGGCTTCTTTTCAGCAGAGCGACGGCGCGATCTTCGGAGACACGACCGCGGCCGAGTACGCCTCGACCGTCACGTCATCCAACTGGTCGGGGTATGTGGTCGGAGCGGGCCCGTACACCGCCGTGACCGGAACGTTCACGGTCCCCCAACTGCTCCCAACACAAACAGAGACCAGCATCGGCGAGTGGGTGGGGATCGATGGTGTGGGCACAGACGCCCCGCTCATTCAGGCAGGCGTAGGCCAGACCTACGACCCTATCACCAACCTGGCCACCACGAGCGCGTGGTGGGAGATCCTGCCGGCGCCGACCACGCTCATCCCGAGCATGACGGTCAGCCCGGGCGACAGCGTCACGGTGACGATCGGTCAACTCGCCGGGACACTGTGGGCCATCGGCCTGACCGACAACACGACTGGCCAGACGTACACCACCGACCAAACGTACAGCGGCCCGCAGGCCACGGCTGAGTGGATCGTCGAGGCCCCGACGAACGCGACGACCCAGGTGCAAGACACCTTGGCGGCCTTCAGCCCCTTGGTGACCTTCAGCGACCTTCGTATGACCGGGCCCGAGACGACACTCGAGGCCGACACGATGGTCCAGAGCGGCATGACGGTGGCTGTTCCGTCGGCACTGACGACCAGCGGCTTCACCGTCACCTACGTCGGTCCCACCGCGACGCCTCCTACGCCGCCGCCTTCCCCCAGCACACAGGTGACCACGATCACCCGGGGGCAGCAGGACACGCTCGCCGTGACTGGGGGCAGCCCGTACCTGCAAGGGGAGTGGCAGGAATCACCAGACGGCGTCACATGGTCGGTGCTGACGACCTTCACTCTCGACGCATCAGGCGCGTCCAGCTACACGTTTGCGCCGACGCAGACTGCGTACTACCGAACCTTCTACCCGAGTCTGGGACAGTACGGTTCTCCCGTCATCGAGATCATCGTGCTGCAACCGTCACCCCCACCTACGTCTTCGCCGACGGTGCAGGTGTACACGATCACGCTGGGGGATCCGTACGAGCTTGACCTGTCCGGCGGCACGCCTGGTCTGCAGGTGCAGTGGCAGGTCTCGTCTGACGACGTTGCCTGGTCTCCGCTGACCACGGTGACCCTGGACACTTCCGGCGGGTCGGCGTACGCCATTGCACCGACCCAGACCGCCTACTACCGGATCTACGTGCCAAGCTCCGGCGAGTACAGCACGTGGACGATCGAGGTGGTCGTCCGCCAGCCGCCCTCGATCCCCCGCGTGAAGGTGCTCACACTCTCGGCTGGTCAGGGAGACACGCTATCCATTGCGGGAGGCACCCCGTATTTGGTGGTCGAATGGCAGACGTCGACGGACCTTGTGACGTGGAGCCTGCTGGCAACCGTCACCCTCGACAGCTCGGGGGCCTCGAGCTACACGTTCACGCCAACTCAGACGACGTTCATCCGCGCGTACTACCCAGCGACCGGTCAATACGGCGAGGTGATGGAGACAATCGTCCAACCTGCGACGCAGTCCCCACCGACGGTCTCCGTTGCGGATGGGTCGGCGCTCGGCCTCACCACCAGCGGCCCCTTCAGCACGACCACCAAGGTTCAGCTGCAAGGGCGGTACGTGACCTGGAAGTTCTCGTTCGGGCAGGCGGCCGCAGGCCACGTGGTGCGGATCTGGCTAGCCTCGCGGTCGGGAACTGCCTGGTCGTCGTTCGCGGCGCTGACCTCGCGCATCGCGGACAGCAACGGCGACGTGTACTTCCACTGGCGGTACGCGGCGGCGAAGTGGATCTCGCTGCGGGCCTCGCTGGGCGACACCTTCGCTCCCGCACGGCAGGTGCGCTGGACGTAGCGAGCAACGGGACATTCACTCTCGACATCGTCGCCTATTACCCCATGGCCTGAGGATCAACGGCTCGGGCGCAGGTGCCGCCCGGCGCGCTGCTTCCAGCCCCGCGGGTCGCAGGACTCGCGGGGCTGCTCATTACCCTCTCACCTCAGACGGTGACTTCGTGTCGCTCCAGCTACTGTCCCGCGGGCGCTTGACGCGGTCCCGAACCCGCCGATAGTCGCTCCATGGCATCTCGGCAACGAGCCCGCAGCGGCCGTGGAGCCGGAGGGTGCCCGCCCCTGGGGCAAGGCAGCGGATGACCGAGCACGCCGTCGCGCAGGTCGAGCGACACATCCTGGACAGCGCCCATCGCGCCCTGGCGCGCCTCCTCCTGCGCGTCGGGACGACCAGCGAGTTGGCCGTCACGCTCCGTGGGGCCGAGCTCGAGTCGCTCATGGCGCAGCTCGCCGACGAGCTCGAGGCCACGCTGCTGCCCCACCTGGCGTGGGAGGAACAGGTGTGCTATCCCGCAGCGGATGCCCTGGCCGGGACCCCCTGGGCGACCCGGGCGCTGCGGATCCAGCACGAGGAGCTCCGCGAGCGGCTCAGTGCGCTGCGCCTGGCGGGAGCGCGCACGGGCGAGGAGTCGCCAGGGCGCGACGGCTCGGTGGTCAAGGGACACCTTGCCGGTCTCCATGCGCTGCTGGCCTCCCACATCGAGCAGGAGGAGCATGCGCTCCTCGGGCTGTTGATCGAGCCGGCGCCCCCGACCGGTGGGCCGGGCAAGCGACCCGACTCCCTGCCCTGAGGCCGACCCCTGGGCGGCGCGGGAGCGTGAGGAGACCTGGGCGTGCGCAGCATCGAGATCCCCGGCGGCGACACCATCCGGCTCGAGCACCTCGTGCTCGACGTGAACGGCACACTCACCAACCGAGGGCAGCCGATCGACGGCGTCGCGGAGCGGCTGGCCGCGCTGGCGCAGGATCTCGAGCTCCACCTGCTCACTGCGGACACGTTCGGGACGGCCAGCCGGCTGGGTGACCGGCTGGGGGCCGCGGTCACCCTCATCCGGCGAGGCGAGGACAAGTCGGCGTTCATCGAGTCCCTGGGTGCCGGGGCGTGCGCCGCGATCGGCAACGGGCGAAACGACGCGGCCATGCTCCGCGCCGCCCGGCTCGGCATCGCGGTGGTGGGTCCGGAGGGCGTGGCGGGAGCGGCGCTCGCGGCGGCCGACGTCGTCTGCGGCTCGATCGGCGAGGCGCTCGATCTGCTGGCCGACGACCGCGCGCTCATCGCCACCCTGCGACCCTGAACGCCGGCGAACGCGGCCCCTTTCGCGGATAGCCTGGGGTTCCCCCGTGTGGACGGCCGCCCGGCTCGCTATCGTGGAGGCGAACCGCGCCGCAGGTGCGCGGCAGAACGCGCCAAGGGCCGCCGTGGCATGACGGGGGAAGTCGGCGACCGAGGAGGCTACATGCTCGCCCTCGTGAAGGCAGCCGCCGGTCCGGGCCTCACGCTCACCGAGGTGCCGGTTCCGGAGATCGGGATCAACGACGTCCTGATCAAGGTCCACAAGACCGGCATCTGCGGCACGGACCTGCACATCGAGAGCTGGGACCCCTGGGCCGCCAGCACCATCGTCCCGCCGCTGGTCGTGGGCCACGAGTTCGTGGGCGAGGTCGCGGCCGTCGGCTCCAACGTCGCCGACGTCCACATCGGCGAGATCGTCAGCGCCGAGGGCCACATCGTCTGCGGCCGCTGCCGCCACTGCCGCGCCGGGCGCCGGCACCTGTGTGCCAACGCGATCGGCCTGGGCGTCGGCCGGGACGGCGCCTTCGCCGAGTACGTGGCAGTCCCCATGGCCAACGTCTGGCACCACTGGCCGGGCGTTCCGGAAGACGTGGCCGCCATCTTCGACCCGTTCGGGAACGCCGTCCACACTGCGCTCGCGTTCCCCGTCCTCGGGGAGGACGTCCTCGTCACCGGCGCGGGACCCATCGGGCTGATGGCCATCGCGGTGGTCCGCCACGCCGGCGCCCGCTTCGTGGTGGTCTCCGAGCCCAACCCGCTGCGCCGCGAGCTCGCGACCCGCATGGGCGCCACGCTCGTGGTCGATCCCCGCGAGCGCGACCTGCATGACGTGCAGCAGCAGCTCGGGATGACCGAGGGGTTCGACGTCGCCCTCGAGATGTCGGGCAATGCCGATGCCCTGCGGAGCGCCATCGCCAACATGGCGCACGGCGGCAGGATCGCCATCCTGGGCCTGCCCACCGAGAAGTTCACGGTCGATCTCAACGAGATCATCTTCAAGATGCTGACGCTCGAGGGCATCTACGGCCGGGAGATGTTCGAGACCTGGTACAAGATGAGCGTGATGATCCAGTCGGGGCTCGACATCACCCCGGCCATCACCCACCGCTTCCCCTTCCGCGAGTACGAGGCCGCCTTCGCGGCCGCGCGCTCCGGGGGTGCCGGCAAGGTGATCCTCGACTGGACGGCGTGAGGTCGGGCAACGCGCTACACGGTGATCCTGCGGCGGTACGCGACCATCGCGAGCACGTAGGTGACGACGAGGATCCCCACACACCAGGCGAGGGCGACCCACATCTCGTTGCCGACCGGCTGCCGGGTGAACAGGTCGCGGACCGTGTCGACGATCGAGGTCATGGGCTGGTCTTCCGCGAAGATCCGCACCGGGCCGGGCATGGTCCTGGTGGGCACGAAGGCCGAGCTGACGAACGGCAGGAAGATGATCGGGTAGGCGAAGCCACTGGCACCGGTGGCGGATGTCGCGGTCAGTCCGGGGATGACGGCGAGCCAGGTCAGCGCCAGCGTGAACAGGACTAGGATGCCGGCGACCTCGAGCAGCGCCAGCACTCCCGCCGAGGTGCGGAAGCCGATGAGGAAGGCAACCAGCAGGACCAGCGCGAGGGCGACGAGATTGGCGACGACCGAGGTCAGGACGTGCGCCCAGAGTACGGACGACCGCGCGATCGGCATGGCCTGGAGGCGTTCGAAGATGCCGCTCTGCATGTCCAGGAAGAGCCGGAATGCGGTGTAGGAGATGCCCGACGCGATGGTGATGAGCAGGATGCCCGGCAGCTGGTAGTCGACATAGGAGACCGACCCGGTGTTGATCGCACCGCCGAAGACATAGACGAACATCAGCATGTAGGCAATCGGCATGATCGCGGTCGTGATGATCGTGTCCGGGCTGCGCAGGATGTGGCGGAGGGATCGTCCCAGCAGGACGGCGGTCTCGCCGAAGAAGTTCGCGGTCACCGTGGTTCACTGCTCTCGGGAGCTGTGGCTGCCGGTCGCGACGCCGCTGCCGGCCTGGCGTCGCCGTCGCGGACGATGGCGAGGAAGATGTCCTCGAGAGTCGGCTGTTTCTCGACGTATTCGACCGTTGCGGGAGGCAGGAGCCGCCGGAGCTCGGCGAGTGTGCCGTTCACCTTGATGCGACCCTCGTGGAGGATCGCGATCCGGTCGGCGAGCTGTTCGGCCTCGTCGAGGTACTGGGTGGTGAGCAAGACGGTGGTGCCGTGGCCGGCGAGCTCCTTCACGGCCCGCCACACCTCGAGGCGAGCCTCGGGGTCGAGCCCGGTCGTCGGCTCATCGAGGAAGATGAGCGGCGGATCCCCGATGAGGCTCATCGCGATGTCGAGGCGCCGGCGCATGCCGCCGGAGTAGGTCGAGACCCTCCGTCCCGCAGCATCACCCAGCCCGAACCGCTCGAGCAGGCCGTCGGCGATCCTGCCCGCGTCCCTGAGGTGCCGCAGGCGGGCGATCAGGACGAGGTTCTCCCGGCCGCTCAGGATCTCATCGACGGCCGCGAACTGGCCGGTGAGGCTGATCGATCGCCGCACGTCCGGAGCCTGCGCGACGACGTCGAAGCCGTTGACGGTGGCCGTCCCCGCGTCGACCCGCAGCAGCGTGGACAGGATCTTCACGACCGTGGTCTTGCCCGCTCCGTTGGAGCCGAGCAGGGCGAAGATGGTGCCCCGCTCGATGTCGAAGTCCACGCCGCGGAGCACCTGCAACTCCCCGTAGGACTTCTCCAGGCCCTGCACGCGGATGGCAGGCCCGGGCGCCGGATACGTGGTCATCGTCTTCTCTTCGTGCTTCCCGTGTTATCGCCGTACGCATACGGCGTAGACCCATGCGCGGCAGTGTAGGTATGCGCCGTATACTTGTCAACCGATGGAACCGGGGCATGCGGTGGACGGGATACGGGAGGCGCAGGGGCGGCCCGGTCTCACCCGCGAGGCCGTCGTTGCTCGGGCGCTCGAGATCGGCACGGCCGAGGGACTCGAGGCGGTGACCCTGCGGCGCCTCGCGCAGGAGCTCGGCGTCACGCCGATGGCCCTCTACCGGCACGTCCGGGACAAGCAGGACCTCATCAACGCGATGACGGAGGCGGTCCTCGACGGGATCTCCGTGACCGCCGGGCTTCGACCCGAGATGCCCTGGACCGAACGGATGCGCCTGGCGATCGACAACTACCGGGAGCAGATCGAGGCGCGCCCACTCGCCCTGCCCCTCAGCATCGCCTACACGGGCGACGGCTCAGCGGGTCCGCTGGGCTTCTGGAGGCAGCTGGAGGAGCTCCTGGCCATCCTGCTCGATGCGGGGTTCGGGCGACGGGAGGCGATCGTCCAGATCCGCATGATCTCGCTGCTCCTGGCGGGCTACATGCTGCTCCTCCAGCAGGGCGCACCCGCGGACGCGGCGTCCCTGGACGCCCACCAGATCGACCTCATGAGGCGACGCTTCGTGCTGGCGCAGCTGAGCCTGCCCCGCGACGAGTTCCCGAACCTGGTCGAGAGCGCGGAGGATACGGCCGAGGTCTGGCTGGGCGATCCGCACCGCTGGTGGCAGCACACGGTCGACCTCATCATCTTCGGCCTGGAGCGAATGCTCGAGCGAGAGCGCGTCGGATTGCGGCCGGAAGACCGTGCCCCGCAATCGGGGGCCTGAAACGCGTCGACACGGCGCGCGTTACCGATCTCGAACGCTCGGCGGCCTTCATGTGGATACTGCCTCGGGGTGCCAGCGCCAGCGGTGGTACCATATGTCGGTGGACAAGACGACGATCTACCTGCCCGCCGAGCTCAAGGCGGCGATCCGGAGGGCAGCCCGGCGCCGGGGCGTATCCGAGGCGCAGGTGATCCGGGATTCCATTGCCAGCGCCGTTGCCGGTGAGCGGCCACGTCCACGTGGCGCCCTGTTTCACAGCGCTGCGCCGATTGCCCGCGACGTGGACGCGCACCTGGCAGGGTTCGGCGAGCGGTGATCGTCGACACGAGCGCCCTGCTCGCGTTCTTCGACGCCGACGAGCCGGATCACGACGCCGTGTCCCGCATCCTCAGCGCGACCACGGAGCCGCTCGTCGTGTCTCCGTACGTCGTGGCCGAGCTCGACTACCTGGTGGGATCGCGTCTCGGCGTCTCGGCGGAACTCGCCGTCCTGAGGGAGCTGGCCGGCGGCGCCTGGGACCTGGCTCCCTTCGGACCCGAGGATCTTGCCGAGGCCGCCTCGGTCGTGGACCGCTACGCGGACCAGTCGATCGGCGTGGCGGACGCGTCGAACGTGATCCTCGCCGCGCGCTACCAGACCCGGACCATCGTGACCCTCGATCGGCGGCACTTCGAGGTGGTCAGGCCGCTTGGCGGCGGCCGTTTCACGATCCTGCCGTGACCGCGCGGTCTCGCCCGGAACACGATGGAGACGCGCCTGCCGCCCTGCGGTGCGAGGCGGGCGACCCGCACCAACGGTACGTGCCTGCACGCGATGGTGCGCAGCAGCCACGACCCGGATGCCGTATTGCCAACAGGCGCTGACGTATCCGAAGCTCGCGCGGCTGGTTCCGGCTGTGGATCCGACCGTCCGACCCGACAGCTCGCAGGCGACGCACCCGCGGCGAGGACCGTGCTAGGGTGCCGCGCATGTTTACCACCGGGTTCGTCAACCTCTACACCCGCGACATCGAGGCCGGCCTTCGCTTCTACCGGGACCTCCTCGGCTTCGAGGAGACCTTCCGCACGCCAGCCATCGGCACCCCGGAGCACGTCGAGCTCACACTCCACGGGTTCGGTGTCGGCCTGGGCACCGTGGAGGCCGCGAAGCGGGTCCACGGCGTCGACACGGCACCCGGCAGCCCTGCCATGGTGCTCGTCATCTGGGCCGACGATGTCGACCGGGCCTTCGAACGGTTGACCTCCGCTGGGACGCCGGTGGTCCAGCCCCCGCACGCCAGCGGCAAACACAACCGCAGCGCCCTGCTGCGCGACCCCGACGGGAACCTCGTGGAGATCGTGGCGCGGGTGGCCTGAGCGCGAGCCGCGGCGACTCAGCCGTCTGCGGGCGCGGACGCGGGCTCCGGGCGCGGAGTCAGCGCGCGGCGGCCC
>JAJYGO010000431.1 GCA_021785115.1 Chloroflexota bacterium
GCGGAGGGCGTCGAGCCGCTGCGCGAGGGCGGAGACCTCGGCCTGCTTGGCGGAGACCCAGCCGGCCGGGTACGCGGTCAGGTGGCGGCGGATCGCCGCCGCGAGGTCCCGCGCCTCCGACGCGCGGTGCTCCAGGCCCGACCGCTCCGAGTCGAGCATCCCGACCCGCTCCTGGCGGCGGTCCCGCTCGCGCGGCGCGGCCTCGCGGTCCCAAACCGCGGGGGCGGGCGGGACGACGAACACGGCGGGGACGCCGCCGGTGCGCTCGGCCGCCACGAGGTCGCTCGACGGCCCGACCGCCACGATGATCGACGGGTCGAGGGCGGCCGAGGACAGGATCGACCGGGCGCGGTCCATGTCGGCCGGGTCGGTGACGACGATGCCCGCGACCAGGTCGGCCCGATGGGCGAGGACCGCCTGGCGCTTGGCCGTGCCGACGGCCGTGGCGAGGAACTGCGTGCCGGGCATCGCGCCCGTGATCCCGGCCGCGTGCAGCCGGTCGAGCGCGCGGGCCACGTCGACGGGCGGCGGCAGCAGGCCGTCCTCCTCGAGCGACGCGAGCGCGCGCCGGTCCTCGGCCCCCCGCACCTCGAGGACGATCCGCTCGGCGTCGGCCTCCGACGCCCGCGACGAGAGCCGGTCGGCGAGCGCGGGCCCGACGACCTCGATGTCGAAGGCGTCGTCCTCGGCCGCCTCGGCGAGGAGCGGCACGGTGACGAGGGCCTCCCGCTCCCGGATGGCGCGGGCGGCGTCGGCGGCTGCCCGGTCGTGGTCGCCCGACAGGCGTGACGTCTCCGGCCGCGCCGCCTCGTCCTCGCGGTCGAGCGACGAGCGCTCGGCCTCGAGCCGCCCGGTCTCCTCCGCCAGCGCCTGCTGGCGCGCCCTGGCCGCCTCCGAGGCGGCGCGCTCCAGCGCGAGGGCGTCCGCCGTCGCCTCGTCGCTCGCGAGCATCCCCGCCGCGACCAGCCGGTCGCGCCGCGCCCGCACGGCCTCGAGCGCGCGCTCGTGGCCGCGCCGGTCGCCGTCCAGGCGCTCCGCCTCGACGAGGGCCTGCGTCTGGTCCCTCCCCTTGTCGCGGGCCGCGTCGGCCTTCTGCTTCGCGGTCGCGCGCTCGCGGGCGGCGTCCGCCTCGGCGATCACGGCCTCGGCCGCCAGGCGGGTCAGCAGCACCGACGCCGCGGCGTCGCGCTCGTCCTGGAGGGGCTGGAGGCGCTCGAGCTCCGCCTTGGCGGCTCGGTCGAGCTCCGCGACCTGGCCCTCGGAGTAGCGGAGCAAGAAGACGTCGTCGACCGACAGCCAGGCCCGCTCGTCGAGGGTGGCGGCCCTCACCCGCTCGTCCGTGGCGTCGTGCTCGGCCTTGACCTCGGCGTGGTGGAACTCGGCGAGCATGCGGCGGAACTCGCGCGCCTCGTCGAACTTGCCCTGGCTCTCGCGGTCGAGCCGGCGGTAGTCCTCGCCGCGCTGGCGCTCTCGCTCGCGCTCGGTCTCCAGGAGGGCGGCGACCACGTCCCGCGCGGCCTCGAAGCGGCCGAGGAGGAGCAGGGCGTCGCGGCGCGCGCCGTCGAGGTCGGCCGCGGCGTCGTTGAAGGCCTGGACCTCGGCCGCGAGCGGCTCGAGGTGTGCCATAGCGGCCTCGGCGAAGCGCAGGCGGCGCTCGGTCTCGGGGAACCGCCGGACCTTGTCGGCCACCTCGGCGAACTCGTTGTCGAGCACCCCGAGCTGGGCAGGGTCGATCACCGCGTCGAGGAAGAACTCGATGAAGTCGAGGTCGTCGCGGAACCGCGCGAGGTTGGACGCGCCGGCCTCGTCCCGGTTCATCTGCGCCTGGAACCGGAACAGTGCGGGGTCGAGCCCGAGGTTGTCGAGGTGCGCGAGCCAGCCGCGCTGGCTGTCCTCGAACTTCACGTCCACGCGGCGGTCCCGGCGCAGGCCGTCGAGCCAGTCGCGGTAGCGGCGAACGGGCACCTTGCGGCGCGCCCCGTCGGCGTCCGCGGCGTCGAACACGAGGCGGTCGATGCCGACCTCGGACGCCGAGCCCTTGACCGAGTACCACAGGCGGTTGAGGTCGGCCGGGTTCGTGGTGGCGCGCCCGCCCGACTTCCACTCGGCGACGTGCCCCGTGATCAGGACCTCGTCGTCGGCCCACTCGCCGCCGTCGGTGCGCCGCCACTCGATGACGACGTGCGCGACGTCGTGGTCGAGGACGTAGCCGGCCATGCCGTGGCTGCGGCGGCGGGCGTCCTCCGAGCCGATGAACTCCGCCTGCTGCGGGTGCAGGACGCTGAACAGCAGGCGCAGGAGCACGGTCTTGCCGCCCGTGTTGGGCAGCCACAGGACCGTGTCCGCGGGCCCGGTCCCGGCGGCGTTGCGCAGGTCGAGGTCGAGCGGGTCGTAGCGGGCGGGCTCGGGCCCGACCGAGGCGAGGCGGATGCGGCTGACCTGGTAGTTCACGCGCGGTCCGCCGCGAGGTCGCGGATCGCCGCGAGCGAGTCGCCGATGTCGCCCAGGGCGTCGACAACGTGGAGCCGGAAGCGGCTGCGCATCCGGTACGTGTCCTTGGCCGTCGCGACCTCCTCGGCGAGGCCGTTGGCGGCCAGCCACTTGAGCGCCCGCCGGACCATCCCCGTGAGGACCCGCGGGTTCGAGCGGTCGTCCCCGGTGGTGTCCGTGTCGCGCCAGCGCAGGACCATCCGGTACATGGGCTCGAGCTGCGGCTCGTCCACGGGCGGGTCGGACTCGCCCGACTGCTCGCGGATCCGCGCCGCGATCCGCTGCACGAGGCGCACGACGAGCTGCACCGACACCGACGGCAGCGGCCCGTCCACGGCCTCGAGCGACTCCGGGGTGGGGTAGCAGGCGGTGGCGATCGCGAGGAAGACGAGCGCGTTCATGTGGCGCTCGTCGGTCTTCATCGAAGCGTACTGGTCGAGCGTCATGTGGTACGGCGACCGGGGCCCCGAGGAGGTGAGGGCGAGGCCGTACAGGGGCGAGCAGTCCAGCACCGTCAGGCCCTGTCCGGCCGCGACGTCCTGGACGTCAGACCGGAAGTCGGGGTCCGCGCTGTAGCGTCCGACGAGCTCGGCGTACTGCGGGTCGCGCCCCGGCATGGTCCTCGGGTTCAGCCCGAACGCGATCAGCTCCCCGACGGCCGCCAGGTCCGAGCTCATGCCCCCGCACCCTCCTCGGCCGTGAGCATCGCGAGCTGCGTGCCGCGGATGGACCGGCCGGTCCGCTGCGCCCGCTCGTCCAGCATCGCCGCGAAGCCGGCGGGGTCGGCTTCGAGGTGCCCGATCAGGAGGTCGTCGCCGGCGAATCCGGCGGCGCGGAAGGTGTGGCCGTCGCCCCCCGCCGCGACCACCGGGGCCGCGCCGGGGCGCACGGCGTCGAGGTCCGGCGCGGTGGCGAGCAGCGCCCGCAGGCGCACGAGGTCGGCAGCGTCCGGTCCGCCCTGCGCGCAGGCCCGCCCGAGGACCGCCGACAGACGCTCGTTGCCCTCGAACGACATCGCGGCCTCGGCGGCGGCCCACGCCTCGGGCGTGAACGCGAGCGGGTCGACGAGCGGCTCCGCCCACTCGACGGCCTCGAGCTCCTCGCCGAGGGCGTCGCGGGGCGGCGGCCTCCGCAGCAGTCCGGCGACGAAGGTGCCCAGCCGCGGCTGGATGACCGGCGTGAGCGAGGGGCTCTGGGGCCCGGGCCCGAACATCAGGAGCGCCTCGGCGAAGGTCGTGAGGAGGTCAGTGACGCGGCCGGCGGGGGAGCGCATCACGGGCACGAGCACCTCGTCGGTGAGGTCGATGCGGCCCATCACGGGCAGGCGGCCGAAGACCTGGCGGTCCTGCTCCTCGGTGAACGTGCGCGTCGCCTCAAGGATCTTGGTGTGGAGCACCTGGTGGCGCGTGAAGCAGTCGTCCACGGTCTCCACGAGCGCCGCAGCCGAGCGGCGCAGGTCCTCGCGGTCGTCAGGCGCGCTGTCGCGCTGCTCCTGCATCGCCCCGAGGATGCGCTCCTCGGTGCCCATGCGGTCCATCAGGTGGTCGCGCATCGCGGCGAGGCGCGCAGGCGCGTCGTCGCGCCAGCCGGCCCGGCGGATGTCGCGGCGGGTCTCCTCGATCAGCTGCGTGACCTCCGTCGCGTACTGGACCGACAGGATCCGGGCCTCCCGGGCCGGGCGGGCGGCGTCGTCGAGGCGCTTGCGCCGGATCAGGTGCTCGAGCGTCGCCTCGGCCGCCACCTGCGCCGACTCGACGTCGGTGTTGAGGCCCCCGATCAGGACGTTGATCGCTTCGCGGGTGGCGCGCAGGTAGATCTGCCCCTCGGCGTCCTCGTGCTCGGTGAGCAGGCTGAAGTCCCAGCGCCGCCGGACCTCGTCGACCGCCGAGGTGTACTCAGCGACGTTCGGGCGGATGAGGGTCTCGATGAGCTCGGTGAGCACATCGCCGATCTCGGCGTCGGTGGCGCTCGGGGCGAAGCGGAGCGCCTCATGGCCGAGCGCGTCGCGGAGCTCCGTCAGGCCGATGCCCGAGTTGAGGGCCATGTTGTCGACCACGACGTCGATCGCAGCGAGGCCGAGGTCGTAGAAGTCGTAGGGCTCCCAGCCCTCGCGTCGACCACGGTTCGCCTGGAGGTCGTGCAGGGGCTCGGTGCACCGGAGCGCCTTGATCCGGCGCTCGCGGACCGGATCGGGCACATGCCGCTGCTGCGGGCCGTCAACGGCCGCATCAGTGGCAGCGGAGGGGGCGAGCTCAGTCGCCAAGACCCGAGAACGACTTCATCGTGCGGGCGAGCATCCCCCCGTGCAGTGTCAGCTCGAGTGTCACACATCGGACTGGATGGGGGGCAGGGGATCCGCCGCGGTCGGGCCTTCTCCGCCGCCGCCTGGCATCCTCCACGACTCCGCGGGTCCGGAATCGGCCACGCCGGCGCGCCTCTGGCAGGTCGGGCAGCCTGCCGACCGGGGCCGCCGTTCGGGCAGCTCCCAAGTTGCCCGGCTCAGCCCGCACAGCGTCGTCCTGCCGTCGCCGAGATGCCAGCCCTTGCGGCGAACGGCACGGCCGCCGCCCGGGTACTCGACGACCGTGAGCATCGGGCAGACCCTCGCCGGCGCGAGCGGCGGCTGACGGCGCCTCTCCAGCTTCTCGAGGCGGATCCGGTCGCGGATCGCCTCGCACGCGTCGCAGAGGCGGGTCCAGGACCAGATGCGCGTCGTGACCTCCCAGCGTCCGACCGGCTCCCTCCCGCAGAGCGTCGTCTTCCCGTCTCCAAGGTGCCAGGCGACGGTCCGGCTCGTCTTGACCCCACGCTTGTTCGTGTAGGTGCGGTGGTCGCCCATGTAGCGCAGGCCCCACTGGTCGAGGTCGCGCCGGGCCTCGACCCAGGCGCGCAGCTGCCCCGTGATGAGCCGGCTGATGTAGCCGTCGAGCTCGGCGCGGGGAACGCGCCGGCGGCCGTACGACTGGATCGTCACCGATCGGATCTCGCCCTCGTGGACGAGCGCCCGGACGGTGTCGTCGCTCACGCCGAGGAGCTCCGCCGCCTGGCCGAACGTGAGCAGGAGCGGCGTCGTGACCCTGGTGTCGCCCGGGGCGTCCCGGTTCGCGGAGAGGACGTTCCGCAGCGTGTTGCACACGTGGCAGCGGCAGCCGTCGAAGCCGGGCTCTGCCGGGTCGTCCGCGTCGTCGTGCTGTGACCGCCAGTCCTTCTCGTCCATGGCCTGCCCGCCTACCGTGTCGGGGTGCCCGGCACTGTGTCGGGTCGCGCCCCCGTCTCGCTGGGATCATGGGCCGCTGGAGTGGAGGGCTGTCGGGATGGTGCGCGCGTCGTCGCGGTGGAGCGGGCAGGAGCGGGCTGCAGTCGAGGGGATCGAGGTACGGCTCGACGCCGGGGCAGCCGCGGCATACCGCACGTGGGCGGCACGGGCCGCCGCCCTCGCCGAGACTCCCGCCCAGCTGCTCCGGTTCGCGCCGTGGTACCAGCCGGCCGAGCGCACGTGGCTCGAGCGCGCGGCCGCGACCGGGGCATGGACGCCCGACGAGCCCGACACCATGGACCGCCAGTACTGCCGGGCGCCCGCCGAGGCGCTCGGGCACACCCGGCGGGCCGACGGCCTCGTCCTCCACCTCCTGGCGGCCGACGATGGCGACGCCGTCGTCCTCCACGCCCGCTACTGCCGCGCGGCGACGGTCTTCCGGATCGAGCAGCGCTGGACCGAGGAGCAGCGCCTCACCTGGGAGGAGCTCGTGGCCGGCCACCCGTGCAAGGGCTGTGGGCGGCCCGTCTTCGGGTCGTTCGAGCACAAGCCGACGATGCAGCGCACGCCCGACGAGGCGGCGCTCCACGACGCGGAGGAGGCCGCCTTCCTCGCGCTCCATCCCGACTGCCGCACGACCCGCTGGACCTACGGCTCGACCGGCCTGACCCACTGCAGCGCCTGCTGCCCGCCGCCGCCGTTCGGCCCCGCGCAGAGCGAGCGCATCGCCCGGATCCTCGTCGAGATCGCCGAGGGCGTCGCCCGGCGCGATGCCGACCTCGCGCGCAGGTGGGAGGCGGCGCTGCCCGGCGCGGCCCCGGCCGACAGGGGCGAGCAGCTGGGCCTCTGGCCTCGGGCGAGGGGCGGCCGGTGAGCCGGCCGGAGCCCTGGCGGCGCTTCGAGGCGAAGGTCGACCCGGAGGCGGCGCTGCCCGAGGCCGAGGTGGTGGCGTTGCCGCGGAGCGGGAGGCATTCATCCGCTCTCGAGGAGCTGGCCCGGAGCCGGCGACGGGCGCGGGACCTGCCTCCTCTGCGGCCAGCCGTCGTGCTGGGAGATCCATCCTGAGCCCGGGCCCGGGCCCGGGCGCCGCAGCGGCTGGCATCGCTCCTCTTCGGTGCGCCGGACGCCGCCCGCGGCGGGGCCGCCGCCCCCGCCCCCGCCGCAAGCCCTACTCCCAATCGTCGACCATGGAATCGAGGATGCGGTCCCGCCGGTAGGCCTCGAGGTCGCTGCGGCGGACCCGGAGGGTGGGCCTGACCGCGTTCGCCCTGACCACGGCCCGGAGCTGCTGTCCGTGGATCAGGTTCCGGACGGTCGAGGCCGAGCACCCGAGGTCCTGCGCGACCTCGGCGACGGTCAGCAGCGCGTCCTCGTCGGCTCGATCCATGGCAGCACGGTCGGCGGCGGCGACCAGGGGTCAAGCACGGGCGCCACGGACGGCCGGAGACGGCGAAACAGCGCAGACAGCGCAGACAGCCCAGGGAGCGCATGACTGGCGCGGCGCTTCGGTGTTGGATGCGCGTCGCACGGGGACGGCGTCCGGACGACCGGCCGGGCGGGGGAGACCCGCGGGAGCGCGAGGGGGCGCGATGGGGAGCGTCGATCCGGATGCCGTCCTCGGCCAGGAGTTGCGCGCGGCGCGCCTGGCGGCGGGGCTGACCGTCGAGGCGGCGGCCTGGCGGGCGGGCCTGAGCCCGACCCGCCTCGCGGGGGTCGAGGGCGGCGACGGCCTGATCCTCGTCGCCGACCTCGTGCCGCTCGTCCGGGCCTACGGGACGACGATGGCGCGCCTCGGCGCGCGCTACGAGGCCGCCCTCGACCGGGCGGAGGGGAGGACGCGGTGAAGGGCCAGGGCGGGAAGGAGCGCGAGCGGATCGAGGCCCTGCTCGAGCGCTGCCGGTACCGGGGCGACCCGGTCGGGTGGGACGCGGTCGTCGGCCACGAGCCGGCGCGGCGCGAGCTGGCGGTCGTCGCCGCGACCCTGCGCCGCCACTCGGCGGCCGAGCGCCTGGGGCTCGAGCCGGTCCGCGGGGTGATCCTCATCGGCCCGCCGGGCAGCGGCAAGACGCTCCTCGCGCGCGCCCTGGCGGGCGCGATCGACCGGCCGGTGTACGTGATCCCCTCGGCCGAGGTCGACGCGCCGACGATCCGGGGCGTGTACGAGGCGCTCGCGGGCCGGCCGGTCATGGTCGTCTGGGACGAGGCGGACCTGATCCTGCGCCCGCGCGGCCAGAGCCCGCTCGAAGACGCCCGGCCCGTCGCCGCCCTGTGTGCGGCGCTCGACGGCGTGGAGGTCGTGACCGGGCCGATCACGGTCGCCCTCACGGCCGAGCCCGAGTGGGCGCTCGACGCGAGCGCGCTCCGGGCGGGCCGGCTGACCACCAAGGTGGTCCTGGACCTGCCCGAGCTCGCCGAGCGCCGGGCGCTGTGGGCGATGTACCTCGGCCGGGTCCCCTGCGCCGAGGCGCTCGACCTCGACCGCCTCGCGGCGCGCTCGGTGGGGATGACCGGGGCGGACGTCGCCGCCGCGGTGATGGTGGCCCTGGGACTGTCCATGGTCGACGGCACCGACGCGGTCACGCGGGCGCTGCTCGACGAGGCGGTCGTCCGCCGCCACCACGTCGTCGAGTCCGAGCGCGAGGGCGTGACCCCGGGGGAGCGGGAGCGGACGGCCCGCCACGAGGCCTCCCACGCGGTGGCGGGGGCGCTGCTCTGGGGCCCCGCGTCCGTGGCCCTGGTGACGATCTCGGCCGACGGGCGGTCGTCGGGGAGGACGGACTTCGCCGACGCCTGGCGCCGCGAGGGGCTGCTCGACCGCCGCCGCGTCCGCGAGCACGCGGCGATCGCCCTCGCCGGGCTCGCGGGCGAGGAGCTCCTCTACGGGGCCGACGGGGTCGGGGTGGGGGTCACGGGCGACGTCTCCCGGGCGACCAAGGCCCTCCGCCGGCTGGCCGGCGACGTGGCCGGGAGCGAGCGGCTGGGCCCGGTCGACGCCGACGGTCTCGAGAGCGGGGTGCGGTCCGACCGCGGATCGGAGCCGATGCGGGCCGACCTGTACGACGCGGTCCGGGCCGAGGCGGCCGCCGCGCTCGCCCTCGCGCGCGACCTGCTCGCGGGCCGCGAGGCGGCGGTCCTGGCCTTCGCCGACCGGCTCCTCGCCGCCGACGAGGGGACGCTCTCGGGCCCCGAGCTCGCGGCCGCCTACGAGGCCGCAGGGCTCCCGGACGGCGCGGACGCCGCGCCGGGTCGCCGCCCCTGGCCCGGCCCGGAGGCCGCCTGATGCCGGGGCAGCGCGACACGCGCGCCGCCAGCCAGGGCTGGCGCTCTGCGAGGGCACCAGGGGGCGGGATCGAGCCCGGAATCCGCCTGTACCTGCCGGGGCGCACGGTCTGGCTCGACACCGCGTCTGGCTCCCGCTACCGGATCGACCCGGCCGCGGGGGCCTGGGCGCGGGAGGCCCGCGACCCGCGGAGCGACGCCGTCCGGTCGCTTGGCGGCCCGCTCCTCGGCCTGGCCGCCCCGCCGCGGGTCGGGCTCCCGGCGGTGATCGTCGGGCGGGGGTTCGAGGACCCAGCAGAGATCCGCGTGATCACGACCACGCCGGTGGTGCGCATCCGCCGCACCAGACCCGCCGAGCCTCCCGCGGCACTCGAGGGCTGGTGGGAAGCGCCCATCGGGGATTGACATCGTGAGGCAAGGCTACGAGGGCTGTCAGTGCTGCGGGCGCGGGAGCGTGCGGTCGCGACCGTCGCGGCGAACGTCGAGCCGATCCGGCAGTCTACCGGCCGGCTCGAGGCCGCGGGCGAGCTGACCGGAGAGGCGCTTGCCGTGGCGATCGCCGATGCGGAGGTTCACCCGAGGCGCAGGCGCCCGACGGAGACGGCCCGGTCTCAGGCGCGCGGCACGCGGGAGCGGGCGAGATGATCGTCGAGCTGCAGCCGGAAGCCCGACGCCAGGCGCCTCGCGGACTCCGGGTCGCCGGCCGAGAGCTCGGCGAGGTCCGCGACGAACGACGCTGTGTCCTGGAGCAGGATGCCGGTCGCGGTGACCTGCGCGAGGAGGTCGGCAAGCGACGTCCGGCCCGACTCGGCCCAGGGCCCCGGGTCGAGCAGGCGCTGCGCGATGAGGAACCACTCCCGCGGCAAGGCGAACGCCCGCCCGAGCATGTCGTAGGTGCGGACATCGGCGGCCTTCCCGTGCTCGACCCGGCGGACCGTCCGCACCGCGAGCCCGGAGAGCTTGGCGAGCTTCGCCTGGCTGACGCCGTTCCTGACGCGCAGCTGCTCGAGGAGAAGGCCGGCCGCTTTGAGGTCCTCATCGAGGTCGTATTCCACGAGCTGCTCCTGCGGGACGCGGCAATAGGTTGCCGCATTATGCGCCACCGTAGTGATCTGTTCGATCGTGTCCGGCCACCAACGGTGCCCGGGCCGCCGCGGACCCGGTCAACCCCCGGGCCCGGCGGCCGCCGGGAGGCCGACTGGCCGGGCGCCTCCCACCGGCGGACACCGGCGGGAGCAGACCGGACATGGACAACCCCACGACCTTCGTCGGGCCGCGCGGCCGAGTGCGGCCCGCGGCAGCCGCCTTGGACGAGGCGGCGACCAATGGCATCGAGCACGGGCCCCACTCCCGTGTCGCCTCGGTCACCACGGGCGCCGCGCCCAACCGCCCGACGGCCCCGCAGTGGCGCGGCGCGATGTCGCGCATCGGGGCCGCGCACGAGCGCGACGGCTTCGTCGCTCCGGCGGTCGTTGCCGCTGAAGCGGCACGGCTGCGAGTGAGCGAGATGGCCGTTCGCGGCCGCTACCGCGAGCACGCGCGGCACGTGGCCCGCGGGTCCGGGCTCGTGCTCGGGCCGCTCGAGCGCCACCAGATTCGCCACTCGCGCGACTTCGCGGCTGCTGCCCGCCAGCTCCGCGCGCTGGGGATCGCCGCGCCGGCGGCCGCGGTCGAGCAGGCGATCCTGCGCGCCCCGGGCTTCGAGCTCAGCGACCTCAAGGCCCGCGAGCGGGCGCGCCGGGCGGTGGCCGCATGAGCGCGCGGCACGGGCTCGAGGAGATCGTCGACGAGGCCCGCCGCCTGGGCGTCACCGACGCCGGGCTCGCGCTCCTTCGCCACGTCCACACGACCGACCGGCACCGGGTCGTCCGCGCGTCCCCGTTCAACGGGACGACGTCGTTCCCGAGCCGCAAGTGCGG
>JAJYGO010000218.1 GCA_021785115.1 Chloroflexota bacterium
CATCTACGCGCAGATCGCCCACGGCGACACGTTCCACCACGACCGCCACCCCGACCTCAAGGCCGACTGGGTCCTGGCCAATCCGCCGTTCAACGACAGCGACTGGCGAGGCGAGCTCCTGCGCGACGACAAGCGCTGGGTCTACGGCGTGCCGCCGGCGGGCAACGCGAACTTCGCCTGGGTGCAGCACTTCATCTGGCACCTGGCGCCCACTGGGATCGCCGGCTTCGTCCTCGCCAACGGCTCCATGTCGACGAACCAGTCGGGCGAGGGCGAGATCCGCCGATCGATCATCGAGGCCGACCTCGTCGACGCCATGGTCGCCCTCCCGGGCCAGCTCTTCTACTCGACCCAGATCCCGGTCTGCCTCTGGTTCCTCGCCCGCGACCGGCGCAACGGCCGTTTCCGCGACCGGCGCGGCGAGACCCTCTTCATCGACGCCCGGAAGATGGGCACGCTGGTCGATCGCACGCACCGCGAGCTGACCGACGATGACGTCGCGAAGATCGCCGGCACCTATCACGCCTGGCGCGGGGATGAGGGCGCGGGCGAGTACGCCGACGTGCCTGGCTTCTGCCGTGCGGCCACCACCGACGAGATCCGCAAGCACGGTCATGTGCTCACGCCCGGCCGCTACGTCGGCGCCGCGGCGGCCGAGGAGGACGCCGAGCCGTTCGATGAGAAGATGCGCCGCCTCACCGCCAGGCTGGGGGCACAATACGAAGAAGGCGCGCGGCTCGATATCGCCATACGCGAGAACCTCGCCCGCCTGGGCTATCGTGTCGGCAAGGAGGATGCGCCGTGATTCCCTCGATCGAAGGGCACCGCGCCGAGCTGGCGGAGCTCTGCCGGCGCCATCACGTACTCAGGCTGGCCCTGTTCGGCTCGGCCACGCGCGATGACTTCGACCCGCAGCGGAGCGATCTTGACTTCCTGGTCGACTTCGAGTCCCTGCCGCCCGGTGAGCACGCCGACTCCTACTTCGGCCTGCTCGAGGGTCTCGAGTCTCTGCTCGGCCGGCCAGTCGACCTCGTCGAGTCGTCGACGCTGCGCAACCCGTACCGGCGCCAGGAGATCGAGGCGACCCAGGTGCTGCTCCATGTCGCCGCGTGATCTGCGCGCCTACCTGTTCGACATCGCGGAGGCGTGTCAGCGCATCGAGGACTTCACCGGCGGCGCATCCTTCGCCGACTACCAGCGAACAGTCCTCCTTCGATCCGCCGTCGAGGTAAACCTCCCCGCAGTCCACGAGCGCGTCAACACACTCCTCCTCGGGCTTGACGGCCGCCGGCCGAATCGGTGCGGCTGGACGATACGATTCGGCGGAACCTGATGACGTTGGGACATGACGACTGAGCAACTGGTGCAGAGCAAGCGCGCAGACATCCTCCGCGTTGCCGCGCAACACGGCGCGTACAACATCCGGGTGTTCGGCTCGGTGGCCCGCGGCGAAGCTGGCGAGGAAAGCGACGTCGATCTCCTCGTCGACCTGGAACCCGAAAGGTCCCTCCTTGACCTCGGCGGCCTGCAGGTCGAGCTCGAAGCGCTCCTCGCGCGCAGGGTGGACGTCGTCACGGAAGGCGGCCTGTACTGGCTGCTACGGCGCCGGATCCTGAAGGAGGCGCGCGCGCTGTGACCAAGGACCCGCGCGTCTACCTCGCTCACACGCTGGAGTGCGTCCAGAAGATCGAGCGGTTCACCGCGGACGGAAAGCGCCGCTTCCTGCGTGATGCGATGGTTCAGGATGCAGTGCTGCGGAACTTCGAGATCATCGGCGAAGCGGCCAAGCGCCTCGATGACAGCTACCGAACCGCACACCCGGAGATCCCCTGGCGTGCCCTGGCCGGGTTGCGTGACGTCCTCATCCACCAGTACGAGGGTGTTGACCTCGAGCGTGTCTGGGCCATCGTGGACCGGGAGTTGCCAAGTCTCCGAGAAGCGATCACCGCCCTCCTGCCGCCCCTCGATCAGCTGGAACGTGAGCTCGCCGGCGAAGAGCTGGCGCAGGACCAGGAGCGATGAGCGCGGCGAAGGTGCGGCGTCCCGATGACGCCATCGCCGCCAGCCTGCGGGGGCTCGGGTATGGCGACTGAGCCCTGGCCCGAGGTCCCGTTTCCCGAAGCAATTGACTTCCAGGAGGGGCCGGGGATCCTTGCCAAGGACTTCCGCGAGCAAGGCGTGCCGCTCGTGCGCCTGTCCGGCCTTGAACGCGGTGGCTCGGTCCTGAAAGGCTGCAACTACTTGGACCCGGCCATGGTCAAGCAGCGGTGGTCGCACTTCGGCCTCCAGAGCGGCGACATCTTGTTGAGTTCGTCGGCCTCTCTTGGGCGAATAGCGGTCGTTGGACACGATGGCGTCGGGGCTATCCCATACACAGGGATCATCCGGATGCGCCCCCGCAACGAGCGTGTCTACGCCCCATTCATTCGCTACCTGCTGGAGGCACCGGACTTCCAGCGGCAGGCAGAGATCGCTGGTGTCGGCAGTGTCATGAGGCACTTCGGACCCATGCACCTGCGGCGAATGATCGTGCGACTTCCGCGGCTGGAATCTCAGCGCGCCATCGCCCACATCCTCGGCACGCTGGACGACAAGATCGAGCTGAACAGGGGCATGAATGAGACCCTCGAGGCCATTGCGCGGGCCCTCTTCAAGTCCTGGTTCGTCGACTTCGACCCCGTCCGTGCCAAGTCTGAAGGCCGCGACCCCGACCTACCGCCGCATCTCACCGACCTGTTCCCGGACTCATTCGAGGACTCGGAGCTCGGCGAGATCCCGACGGGATGGCGCGTGAGTGGCTTGGACGAGATCGCAACGTACCTGAACGGACTCGCGCTGCAGAAGTACCCGTCGGACGACGACGGCTCGTTGCCCGTCGTCAAGATCGCCCAGCTCCGGGCCGATCACACAGATGGTGCCGATCGAGCCAGCGCAGGCATTCCGCCGACCTATGTCATTGAAGACGGAGACGTCCTGTTCTCTTGGTCGGGAAGCCTGGAAGTCGAAATCTGGTCCGGTGGTCGAGGCGCCTTGAACCAGCACCTGTTCAAGGTCACCTCCGACCGCTTCCCGAAGTGGTTCTACTTCCTCTGGACCCGCCATTACCTCGCCGACTTCCGTGGCATAGCTGCCGGGAAGGCCACCACGATGGGCCACATTCAGCGTGGCCATCTGAGCGCCGCGAGGGTGGTAGTGCCCCCACCGCGGCTCGTTCAGGCGATGTCTGCGCACTTGGATCCACTGTTCGGCGCCTTGGTAGCCAGACGACTGCAATGTCGCACCCTCACCGCCTTGCGCGACACGCTGCTGCCTAGCCTGGTGTCGGGCGAGCTCAGGGTCAAATCTGGTCCGTATTCTCAAGCGGCGAGAGGCCACGCATGACAACACCGGACGATTTCACCGCGCTTCGCGAGAAGCCTTTCAGCGACGCAATCAGTCAATTGGAGGAGCTGCTCGATCAGGGCGGCAAGGCATTCCTCCTTGGCGCAGGTTGCAGC
Source organism: Chloroflexota bacterium (assembly GCA_021785115.1). The sequence continues at coordinate 3,498 of JAJYGO010000218.1, forward strand.
AAGTGCGCAGGGCTGCCCCAGATGGCCGAACTCACCGAGCGCGTCCTTGCGAGCACCGACCTAGATGGGACGGCGAAGGCAATGCTCGGGGAGCTCGGGAGGCTGTTCGATGGCGCTCCCGACGTGAACATCGAGGATTACCTCAGCGAGTTGATTGATCTGCTCGCAATCGCGGACCGTCGACGATCGCGGCGTGCGGGCTCAGCCCAGGCAACGCTCGGTGGAAGCACGTACTCGGCCGATCAGCTGTCAGCGGCGGTCGAGCAGATGAAGCTCGCGATCTCGAAGGCAATCGACGTGCCGGCGCCCGTAGACGTCCACAGACGGTTTGTCAGTGCAGTACATCGACCGCGTCGGCCCGGTAGGCCGACAGCGGGTCAGATCGTCGACTACCTCGTCCTCAACTACGACACCTTGATCGAGGACGCCCTGGGATTGGAGAGACTCCCGTTCTCGGACGGCATGGAGGGAGGTTCGACTGGTTGGTGGAGCCCGGCGACGTTCGATCGACCTGAGCTGGCGGCGCGAGTGTTCAAACTGCACGGTTCGATTGACTGGCGCGAGAGCCCACGCGACCTCCTCCCGCTTCGGATTGCCGCAAGCGTACGGGAATCGTTGCCTGACGATCGGCGGATCATGATCTGGCCAGCGTCGACGAAGTACCGGGAAACTCAGCTCGATCCATACGCTCAACTGGCGGAGCGCTTCAGACGGTTGCTTCGACCGCCCCACGGCTCGCAAAGGCTTCTTCTCGTTTGCGGATACCGATTTGGGGACGCGCACATCAACCTTGAGATCGATGGCGCTCTTCGCGAGTCCGATGGGCGCGTGACTGTTGCGGTCTTCACTTCTCAGCGCGAGCCGATGGGCAGGTTGCGGGAGTGGACCGAGGACCCGTCGGTACAGAGACAGGTGCTCGTGTACGCGAAAGGCGGCTTCTTCCATGGAGCCGACTCCCGTCCCGCGGTGACGGAGCTTCCGTGGTGGACGTTCGAGAACATGACGCGACTTCTTGAGGGCGACCTATGAACCCAACGACCCGGAACCCAGACGTGCCGATCGAGAACCTGGCGATTGGAACGATCATCGAGGTGGACGGTTCGCGGGTAATCGCCGAGTTGGACCCGCGGCTCAACGAGCTGTCACGCGTCTATGCCGGCGAGGCCTATCCCATCGGGCAATTCGGTTCGGTCGTCAAGGTTCACTTTGGACGCCGTCTCATCTACGGCTTGGTGGGGCGTCTCCGGATGAAGGCGGAGTACGAGGCGGAACGGGGCCTCGTGCCGCAGGCCGGCGTTGACGAACGGATCCTCGAGGCGGATCTGTTCGGCGAAGGCGAATGGCACCGCCATGCCTCAGGTGCTCCGGCCGGATGGGTGCTCAAGTTTGAGCGCGGAGTGGCGACGTATCCGCTGCCCCAGCAAACCGTCTATCTCACACCGAAATCGGAGTTGCGTGCGATCTACGGGCCCGTCGGAGACGCCGTCATCCAACTGGGCGAGCATGTCGGGTCGGGGGGCGCGCCGTGTTTCGCAGACATGAACGAACTCCTGGGCAAGCACACTGCGGTGCTCGGTTCAACAGGCGCAGGAAAGTCAGGGGCAGTGGCGGCGATTGTCCACAGCATCCTCGACCACCGTGCCTCGACGGGCGGCACGTGGAAGCCCAGGATCGTGATCCTTGACCCGCACAATGAGTACAGCGCCGCCTTCACCCAGCACGACCGACTGTCCACTGACGAAGGCTCGTTGCCGCTTCCCTACTGGCTGCTCAACTTGGATGAGACACTCAGCCTGTTGATCGGCAAGACCGAATATGCGGCGACGTCGCAGTCCAACATCGTCAAGAATGCGCTGCTGAACGCCCGACGCGGGGCGGCCGGAGAGTCGCTCGCGCTTGATCCCACGAGGCTCACCGTGGACTCACCCGTCCCGTACGTGCTCGGTGATCCTTCAGGACTCGACGAGTTCGGTGAGAACGGTGGGATCAAGTACGACGTCGGATTCGTGGGGCACGTCAACGCCCAGCGGCCGAACAACCGCGACAAGAAGGCCCACGAGGACTACAACAAGGTTCTCCGGAAGCTTGAGTCTCTCCTCAATGACGCCCGGCTCGCTTTCATGATGACCCCTTGGGACGGGAAGGCTGATCCAATCCCGCAGAGTCTCGGCCAATTGATGGGAGAGGGGAGCGACGTCCGCGTCGTTGATCTGTCGGGAGTTCCCAATGAGATCGCGGGTACGGCCAGTGCAGCCGTCGCCCGCATGCTGTTTGCGGTGAAGGTGTGGCAGACGCAGGAGGAAAGGCGATCAAGCCCCGTCCTGCTGGTATGCGAAGAAGCGCACCGATATGTCCCGAACACTGGTGGGGCACAGTACGAAGCCGCGCAAGACGCGATTAGACGACTGGCAAAGGAGGGCCGCAAGTACGGAATCGGTCTGATGCTTGTGTCCCAGCGACCGAGCGAGGTCGAAACCACGGTGCTCTCCCAATGCAACTCCTGGATCGTTCTACGCATTGCTAATGAGAGTGACAGGGAGCACGTGCGAGCAATCCTGCCGGACTCGATGGCCGGACTGACCAGCGTGCTCTCTGGGCTTCGCCGTCAAGAGGCGATGTTCGTCGGTCTGGCAGCAACGATTCCGTCGCGCATCATGATCAGGACCCTAGCACCAGAGCAACTCCCAAGCTCAAGCGATATTGACTTCGACGCGGGTTGGCAGCACCCGCCACTGTCCGAGGACGAACTCAGAGAAGTCGCGGAACGTTGGCGGTATCAGCAGCGATGACCTTCGGCGAAGCCCAAGGCGGCGACGCTGTACTCGTCTGGCCCGAGGTTGTGGGTTACGTCGGGCTGACCGGGCCGAACACCGCTGCCGGAGAACCTAGCGCCGAGCTGAGCTGCCCGTGTCGCCGCGAAAGTGCCTTCGGGCGTCACCGCGCGACAGGCGCCCGGGGCAAGGTTCTTGAGGTCGGAACATGACTGACTCCGAGGGCATCGTCCCGCACAAAGCGGAGTTTCTCCTTTACCGGACTGAGGATGGGCGCGCCCGGGTGGAGGTGCGGTTCGACGGTGAAACAGCCTGGCTCACGCAGGCGGCGATGGCCGAGCTGTTCCAGACCACGCCTCAGAACATTGGCCAGCACGTCGGTGCGATCTACACGGAAGGCGAACTCGACCCGGCGGCAACTTGTAAGCAGTACTTTCAAGTTCGCCGCGAGGGTTCCCGAGACGTGCGCCGTCGCCTGAAGCACTACAGCCTGCCGATGATCATTGCCGTCGGCTACCGCGTGCGGTCCGCCCGCGGCACCCAGTTCCGGCAGTGGGCGACGGCCCGCCTTGAGGAGTACGTCGTCAAGGGCTTCACGATGGACGACGCGCGCCTCAAGAACCCGCCCGGGCCAGGCGTTCCCGACTACTTCGACGAGCTGCTCCCGCGCATCCGCGACATCCGCTCGTCGGAGAAGGTCTTCTGGCGCAAGGTGCTGCAGATCTATGGCACGAGCATCGACTACGACGCGAGTGCCGAAGCCTCGCAGCGCTTCTTCGCCACGGTCCAGAACAAGATGCACTGGGCGGCGCACGGCCACACCGCCGCGGAGGTCATCGCCGCCCGCGCTGACGCCGGCAGGTGCCGCAGGGCACGCGAAGCCGAAAGGCATGATCGGGGCCGGCGGTGAGTTTGGCAGGAGTTTAGTAGCGCCGACAGGATTGACGTCTTACTAAACTCCGATCAAACTCCGGACCGTGGCCCCGCTGTCCGATCTCGCGACAATCCTCGATGCGATCCATGCCGGCCAGCGGGCGGCCAGCTTCGAATCGCGCGTCCTCGAGTTCAAGCAGGAGAAGCCAACTCCCGAAGAGACCGAGCGCGACGTCGCCGAGGCGGCCATCTGTCTTGCCAACGGGATCGGTGGCACCGTCGTCGTCGGGGTGTCTGACCGCACGACCGGTCCGGCTGCACTCATGGGCACAGCTCTGGACCCGGACCGGCTCCGCAAGACGATCCACGCGACGACCCAGCCGAACCTGCTGGTCGAGGTCGAGGCGCAGACGCACTTCGGGGTTCGACTCCTCGTAGTCCTTGTCCCGGATCGGAACGAGGTCTACGCGGACCGCAAGGGCCGTGCGTATCGGAGGATCAACGACGACTGCCAGCCGATGTCGCCGGCCGAGGTCGCTCGTCTTCGTGAAGACCGACTCGGCGTCGATTGGTCGGCGAAACGCTCGGATCGCCGGCCCGATGAGGTCTCCCCCCTCGCGATGGCAACGCTCAGGGCGACCCTGGCCGGCCTGCCCGATGAACGCCTGGAGCACGCCCAGCGCAGTGACCTCGATCTCCTGCGTCTGCTCGGCCTGCTCGAGGACGGGATGCTGAACTACGCTGGCGAGCTCCTGCTGACGGCGGCAGCTACCGGCAATCCGCGGATCGCCTATCAGTTCCGGCCCACGCCTGGTGGCGAGCCGACGGCGTCCGAGCGCCTCGAAACCCCACTGGTGGTCGCCTTCCCGCGTGTCATGGAGGTGGTGCGTGCGCGGCTGAACAGCACGCCGCTCACGCTTCCTGATGGGCAGCAGATTCAGCTCCAGGACTTCCCCGAGCTGGCCGTTCGCGAGGCGATCGCGAACGGAGTCGTCCATCGGGACTATCAGCTCCGTGGACCTGTCGTCGTCGAGCACTCGCCGGCCGTCATGAGCGTGACCTCGCCCGGGCCGCTCGTCTCCGGGGTTACTCCCGAGAACATCCTCACCCACCCACCAAAGCCGCGGAACCGCGCCCTCGCGAACGCGGCACGGATCCTGGGCTTCGCCGAGGAATACGGCCGGGGCGTCGATCGGATGTACGTCGCGATGATCCGCGCCGGCCGGGGGGTCCCGATCATCGAGGCGTCCGCCGACCAGGTGGCCGTGCGGCTCGTCGGGGGCGCGCCGAACACCCACATCGCCCGCTACGTCGCCCAGTTGCCGTCCGTCGAGCGGGACGACACGGATGCGCTGCTCATCCTGTTCCACCTCTGCTCCCACCGAACGGTCACCGCTCCGGAGGTCGCCCCCATCCTGCAGCGAGGTCCCGCAGAAGCCGAAACGATCCTGCGGCGGCTGGCCGTGGACCCACCTGCGATGGTCGAACCAACACGGGGGCGTCGCACCGGATCACAGGCCTACAAACTCGGCGGGAGCGCCCTCGCCGCACTCGGCCCCGCGGTCACCTACCAGCAGCGCACGGCGGCTGAGACCGATCGGAAGGTGATCGCCCACGTCCGCGAGTACGGCAAGGTGACGAACCGAACCGTGCAGAACCTCTTCGACCTGACAGTTCACCCGGCGAACAACCTCCTCGACGACCTGATTCGGCGCGGGATCCTCGTCAAGACGTCGCCACAGCAGCGCGGACCGGCCGTGGAGTACGGTCCGGGGCCGCGGTTCCCCAAGCCTCCGAGAGGCGCTGGGGGCCGGCGCATCGCCGAGGATCCGATGACCTTGTGGCAATCCGAGGACGACCGATGACGGCCGGTTTCGCGGAATCCACCGTCGAGGCCGCCGCTCTCGCCTGGCTGGCGGACGTCGGCTGGGCCATCCTGCACGGCCCGGACATCGCCGCCGGGCTGGCCGGCGCGGAGCGCGCGGACGCAGCGTACCGGGAGGTCGTTCTTGAGCGCCGTCTTCGTGGCGCTCTCGTCCGGCTCAACCCGGGTCTGCCGACCGACGCACTCGACGAAGCGTTCCGGAAGCTGACACGTCTCGACGGCCCAGCCCTCATCGAACGGAATCGCGCCGTTCACCGGACGGTCGTGGACGGCATCACCGTCGAGTATCGACGACCGGACGGCTCCATCGCGGGGGCGCAGGCTCGCGTGCTCGACTTCGACGATCCCGACGCGAACGACTGGCTGGCAGTCAACCAGTTCACGGTCGTCGAGGGCCAGCACGAGCGTCGACCGGACGTCGTGCTGTTCGTGAACGGGCTGCCGCTGGCGGTGATCGAGCTCAAGAACCCTGCTGACGAGCAGGCGACGATCTGGGCGGCGTTCGACCAGCTCCAGACGTACCAGGCGCAGATCCCCTCGATGTTCGCGTACAACGTGGCGCTGGTCGCGTCGGACGGGGTCCAGGCGCGGATCGGACCACTCGGGGCCGGCAGGGAGTGGTTCAAGCCCTGGCGCACGATCGATGGCACCGGTGACGCGCCCGCGCACCTGCCCGAACTCCAGGTCGTCCTCGAAGGCGTCTTCGACAAACGCCGGTTCCTCGATCTCCTCCGCTCCTTCGTCGTGTTCGAGGACGAAGGCGGCGGGATGGTCGTCAAGAAGCTGGCGGGCTACCACCAGTTCCACGCCGTGAACGTCGCGGTCGAGGAGACGTTGCGCGCCGCACAGGGAGTCCGCGAGCGCACCGGCCGGATCACCGAAGGCCCAGGCCGGTACGAGTCGGGCGAGCAAGGCGGCGGCGCACCAGGCGACCGACGCGTCGGTGTCGTCTGGCACACGCAGGGCTCTGGCAAGAGCCTGACGATGGCGTTCTACGCCGGTCGCCTCATCGTCGAACCGGCCATGGCGAACCCCACGATCGTCGTCATCACCGACCGCAATGACCTCGACGACCAGCTCTTCGGCACGTTCGCACGCTGCCACGACCTGCTGCGCCAGGAGCCGGTGCAGGCGCAGGATCGGGCTGACCTCCGGGAGAAGCTGCGTGTCGCTGCCGGTGGCGTGGTCTTCACCACCATCCAGAAGTTCCTCGTGGATCCCGAGAATCGGACCGACGACCCCGTGTTGTCCGACCGTCGCAACATCGTCGTCATCGCCGACGAGGCGCACCGGAGCCAGTACGACTTCGTCGATGGGTACGCGCGCCACATGCGCGATGCCCTGCCCGGCGCGTCGTTCATCGGGTTCACCGGCACCCCGATCGAGCAGACGGACGCCAACACACGCGCGGTGTTTGGCGACTACATCAGCATCTACGACATCCAGCGCGCGGTCGCCGACGGCGCCACGGTGCCCATCTTCTACGAGAGCCGCCTCGCCAAGCTCGCGCTGCGCGAGTCCGAGCGCCCGCGCATCGACCCCGCGTTCGAGGAGGTCACCGAGGGCGAGGAGGTCGAACGCAAGGAGCGCCTGAAGTCGAAGTGGGCGCAGCTCGAGGCGATCGTGGGCTCGGAGCACCGCCTCAGGCTCGTCGCCCGGGACCTCGTCGACCACTTGGAGAACCGGCTCGGCGCCATGGACGGCAAGGCGATGGTCGTCTGCATGAGCCGGCGGATCGCTGTCGATCTGCATCACGAGCTGGTGGCCCTGCGTCCCGAGTGGCACGCCGATGAGGATGAGGCAGGCGCGCTCAAGGTCGTCATGACCGGATCGGCGTCCGACCGGCTCGACTGGCAGCCCCACAT
>JAJYGO010000133.1 GCA_021785115.1 Chloroflexota bacterium
CAGAGCATCTACGCGGTGGGTCTGATGCTGGACGACGCGCTGGAGGAGCTGCCGGACGACTCGACCGCCGCCGCGGAGAAGGTCGAGCACGCCATCGAGTCGATCAACCTGACCATCCGCGACATCCGCAACTTCATCTTCGGCCTCCGCCCGGAGCCGCTGGACCAGGCCGGGCTGGTCGAGGCGCTCGCCGCCATGGCCGAGGAGTTCCGGGTCAACACCATGATCGACATCGCGCTCGAGGTGGACGGTCCGGCCGATTTCGAGATCCCCGCCGACGACACGATGCAGCTCCTGCACCTGACCCGGGAGGCGCTGAGCAACGTGGCGCGACACGCGCGCGCCAACCACGCCGAGATCCGGCTTCGCGCCGGAGAGCGTGCACTGGAGCTCGCCATCGTCGATGATGGCGTGGGCTTCGACCCGTCCGCGAGGCGCGGGCCGGGTCACATGGGACTCGGTAACATGCGCACGCGCGCATCCGAGCTCGGTGGCGAACTCCTCGTCGAGAGCGCCGTCGGGCGCGGGACCCGGGTGGCGGTGCGCGTGCCGCTCGGAGGAGCCGTGACCGGCGCGGCCTGAGAGGGGATCGGAGGACGACGGTGACTGAAGGAGCGACAACCAGGCCGCTGCGGCTCCTGGTGGTGGACGACCACGAGGTCGTGCGCCAGGGGCTGGTCTCGCTGCTCGAGCGGCGCGAGGGATTCCAGGTCGTCGCACAGGCCGGGACGGTGGCGGAGGCGATCGAGTCGGCGCACAAGTACCAGCCCGACCTCATCGTGATGGACGTGCGCCTGCCCGACGGGTCCGGGATCGAGGCAACCCGCGAGATCCGCTCCGAGATGCCCCAGACGCGCGTCGTGATCCTGACCAGCTACCCCGACGAGGAGGCGGTCTTCGCCTCGATCGTCGCGGGCGCGAGCGGCTATCTCCTCAAGCAGATCCGGGGGCGCGACCTGGTCTCCTCGCTCGAGGCGGTGGGCCGCGGCGAATCGCTCCTCGACCCGGCTGTGACCGAGAAGGTCCTGGACCGGGTCCGGCGCATCGCCACCGGCACCTATACCGACGAGCTTGCGCAGCTGACGCGCCAGGAGCAGAAGATCCTGCTGCTGATCGCCGAGGGGAAGACCAACAAGGAGATCGCCTCGGAGATCTTCCTCTCCGACAAGACGGTCAAGAACTACGTCAGCTCGATCCTGGCGAAGCTGAACCTGCAGCGTCGCTCGCAGGCGGCCGCGTTCGTCGCCCGGCACCGGCTCCCCGGGGCGGAGTAGCCCTGCACCGGCTGCCCGGCGCGCAGCCGCTCCCTGGCGCGCAGCAGCGCCCGACCGGGAGGGCAGGGACGCGGCACACGGTCGGCGGGACGGGCCCTCCGGCCCCTCGCCGCGGCGCGGTTCGGACCGTTACCGGCGGGCCGCGGCGCCATAGGCTCCGTCCATGCGCATCGTGACGCCCGCGGAAGCCGTGGCCGGCATCCGGTCCGGCGACCAGATCTTCGTCCAGGCCGAGGCGGCCACCCCAACCGAGCTGCTGAACGCGCTCTGCACCCGCGCGCCCGAACTCGAGGACGTGAAGATCGTCCACCTGCACGCGGAGGGGCCCGCGCCGCACATGGCCCCCGAGATGGCGGGGCACTTCCGGCACCGTGCCCTCTTCATCGGGCCCAACGCCCGGCGGGCGGTCGCGGAGGGCCGTGCCGAGTTCATCCCGGTCTTCCTCTCCGACGTCCCCGGGCTGTTCACCCGCGGGCTCGTCCCGCTCGATGCCGTCTTCATCAACGTCACGCCGCCCGATGCGCACGGCTTCTGCTCGCTCGGCACCTCGGTGGACGCCACGCTCACCGCGGTGCGATGCGCGAAGACCGTCATCGCCCAGGTCAACCCGGCGCTCCCCCGCACGCACGGGAGCAGCTTCGTGCATGTCTCCGAGATCGACCGGGCGATCGAGGTGAACCGGCCCCCCTACGTGCACGACCCCGGTGCGCCCGGCGAGGTGGAGCGGCGGATCGCCGACTACGTGGCGGACCTGATCCCCGACGGGGCGACGCTCCAGATGGGGATCGGCGCGATCCCGAACGCGGTCGGCATGGCGCTCCGCCACAAGCACGACCTGGGCGTGCATACGGAGATGCTCACCGACAACGTGGTCGACCTGGTCGAGGCCGGGGTGGTCACCGGGGCCCGCAAGGACCTCGACCGAGGCAAGGTGGTGGCCACGTTCATGATGGGGACCCAGCGCCTCTACGACTTCGCGGACGACAACCCGATGGTCGAGATGCGCGAGGTCGACTACACCAACGACACGGCCGTGATCCGCCGGTTCCGGCGCATGCGGTCGATCAACTCGGCGATCGAGGTGGACCTCACCGGCCAGGTCTGCGCCGACTCCATCGGCTGGCGGCTCTACAGCGGCGTCGGCGGGCAGATGGACTTTGTCCGCGGCGCGGCGCTGGCCGAGGAGGGGCTCTCCATCATCGCCCTCCCGTCCACGACATCCGACGGCAGGACCTCCCGGATCGTGTGCACCCTCAAGGAGGGTGCCGGGGTCGTCACGACGCGCGCGCACGTGCAGACGGTGGTCACCGAGTGGGGCGTGGCCCACCTCCACGGGCGCAGCGTCTCGGAGCGGGCGAGGGCGCTCACGGCCATCGCGCACCCGGACTTCCGCGCCGACCTGGACTGCACCGCCCGCGGACGGCACTATCTCTAGCGGCCGGGCCAGAGCGGCCCGCGCCAGCCGGCCGTACGCGCCGCAGCCGGGGTTGCGTGCGAGCGATCAGGCTGCGACGCGCCTGTGCCGCGTCGGCCCGGAGCGAGCTCAGGCCTGGGGCGGCGACGTGAACTGGCGCGCCTGGTCCACCAGGAAGGCGATGCGGTCGTCGACCAGCCGGTGGATGGTCCCCTCGGGATAGCGCCCGTCCGCTCCCCGCCGGCCCGCCGGCAGGCCGGTCAGCAGCCCGAGGGCGTCGTCGACGTCGCGGACCGCCCAGACGTGGAATGTGCCGGCCTCGACGGCGTCGAGCACGTCCTGCGCGAGCATCAGGTTGCGGACGTTGGCCTCCGGCAGGACCACGCCCTGGTCGCCGGTCAGCCCGCCGATCCGGCAGGCATGGAAGAAGCCCTCGATCTTCTCGTTCACCCCACCCACCGGCTGAGCGGCGCCGTGCTGGTCCATGGAACCGGTCACGGCAAGCCCCTGCCGCACGGGCAGGTCCGCCAGGCTCGAGAGCAGGGCGCAGATCTCGGCCAGGGATGCCGAATCGCCCTCGATCGCCTCGTAGGACTGCTCCACCGCCACCGAGGCGCGGATGTTGAGCGGGCGGGCGCCGCCGTACCGCTCGGCAAGGAAGGCAGAGGCGATCAGAAACCCCTTGGTGTGGATGCGGCCGCTCATCTCCGTCTCGCGGTCCACGTGCACCACCTCGCCCGGCCCCACCCCGGTGGTGGCGGTGATCCGGATCGGCTGACCGAACGTGTGGTCGCCGGTGGTCAGGACGGCGAGCCCGTTCACCTGGCCGACCGTCTGGCCCGTGGTCTGGATGTGGAGCGTCCCCTCGGCCATCAGCCGCCGGAGCCGTTCCTCGGCCAGGCCGGCACGTTCCTGGCGTGCCTCCACCGCGCAGACCACGTCCTCGCCTGCCACGAGCTCGTGGCCCGCGCGACCCGCCCAGTAGCTCGCCTCGGTCACCAGGTCCACGATCTCGGAGAAGCGGGTGGAGAGGCGTTCCTGGTGCTCGGCGATCCGTGCGCCATGCTCCACGATGCGCGCGACGGCCTCGGGCGTGAAGTGGCGGAGTCCGGACGCCTGGACGTGCCCCGCGATGAACGAGGCGTAGAGCGCGGCCTCCGGGTCTCCCCACGGCATCTCCACGTCGAACTCGGCGCGCACCTTGAAGAGGGTCCGGAACTCCTCGTCGACCAGGTAGAGAGCCTGGTAGAGGGCGGCCGGGCCCACCAGCACCACCTTGACGTCCACCGGGATCGGCTCCGGTTCCAGGGTGGCGGTGGGGAAGAGGACGTACTGCGCACCGATGTTCTCCACGCGCGCCTGCCCCGTCCGCAGGGTGTCCTTCAGTCGTTCCCAGGCCAGCGGGTCCGCGAGGAGGTCCTGGACGCGGAGGACCAGGAACCCGCCGCTGGCGCGGTGGATGGCCCCGGGCCGGATGTTGCGGTGATCCGTGGTGACCACGCCCATCAGCGTTGCGTACTCGATCCGTCCGAAGAGGTTGTAGTAGGTGGGACTGGGCTCGTCGACGACCGGGGCGGGCGCGTCCGGCTGGTGCGTCACCAGCACGTTGACCGCGTAGCGCCCCAGGATCGCCTCGCGGGCCTGGCGCGCCTCCTGCGCCGCGTGGCCGGCCTGCTCGCCCGCCTCCGCCTCCGCGGTCGGCCGGAACAGGTCCAGGTGCTCCAGCATGTCGTCACGGAGCGCGTCGAACCACGCGCCGAGCCGCTCGACGCCGGCGTGCCGGGCGCGGAGCTCGTCGAGCAGGTGCCCGACGGCGAAGACCGCGACCTCCCGGTCGAGGGCCGCCGTGCGCTCCCGGGCCTCGCGCTCGAGGGCGCGCAGGCGCGCCAGCACGTCGGGGAGGCGCTCCTCGATCGCGTGACCGTGCTCCCGGTAGACCTCGCGTTCCTCGGGCGAGAGCTGGTCGAACTCGTCCGCGCGAATCGGGCGACCGTCGCGGATCGGCAGGGTGAGGATCCCGGCCGGGGTGAACTCGAGACCCAGGCCGAGCACGGCGGCCTCGGCGCGGAAGGCGGACAGGGTGGCCTGGCGGCGCTCGTCCGTCTCCGAGGTCACCAAACCCGCCCGGCGACGGTATTCGTCGCTCTCGAAGGCGCGGGTGATCTCCCGGCCCGCGTCCGCGACGAAGCGCGCCACGTCCCGCGCGAACGCCCCGGCATGGCCAGCCGGGAAGGAGACCGCGATCGGACGGCGCGGGTTGGCCATGTCGAAGAGGTAGACCCAGTCGCGCGGGCTCGGGCGTTCCCGGGCCGCTCGCTCGAGGTACGCGTGCAGCGTGGTCCGCCGTCCGGTCCCGGTGGGCCCGAGCACGAACAGGTTGTATCCGGGATCGTGGATCCCGAGGGCGAACGTGATCGCGCCGATGGCCCGCGGCTGGCCGACGGTCTGGTCCAGCGGGCTCAGCTCGGCGGTGGACGCGAAGGTGAAGGCCGCGGGATCGCAGCGGCGCCGGAGGCGTGCGGCCGGGATGCGCTGTGCGCCGGCGGCTTCCGGCGGATCGGGGGTTCCCGGTGTCGAGGACTCCATCCTGACCACCTCGCTGCTCGGCCCCCAGGAATCAAGGAGGCGAACGCCGCGCGTCCCCTGCGGCGTTCGCCTTGGTCGATAGCATCGTCATGGAGCTGACATGTGCGTAGGGCCGAACGGCCCGGTTCTTTGGCCTCTTCGTCGCTTCGCCCCCCATTTTCGGGTGGGCAACCTTCCGACATGGCATCCCCCGCTGCCGAGCCCCTCCGCCTGCTCCTGGTGAGCGATCATCGGGTCGCCGGCGATGCGCTGTCCGAGTACCTGTCCCGCCACGGCTTCGAGGTCGTGGCGCGGGTGTCCAGCGCCGCCGAGGCAGCCGCGGTGGTGCGGCAGACGAGGATCGACGTGGCCCTCGTCGACGGCGACCTGCGCAGCGGCTGGCGCTCGGTGGTGAACGCGGTCGCCGATCCGCTGGAGCACGGCCGGATCGCGGTCCTCTCGTCCTACTGGGACCAGCAGGAGCGCCTGGATGCCCGGCGGTGCGGCGTCGGCGCCACGCTGCTCAAGCGGCTCTCGGGTTCCAGCCTGGTCGGACAGCTCCGGGCGCTGGCGGCCTGATCGCTCCGCGCGCCACCGCCGGATGGCCGGTGCAGGACCCCGTCGGGACGCGCCGGACGGGGGCCATGCGGGGACCGCGCGTCCCCGGGGAACCGGGCCGGCTGACCGGCGGCTTCGGGCCGTCCGGCAGACGCCGCCTGCAGCGCGCGCGAGGCAGGCTCCGGAGGAGGAAAGGAGGCGTCATGGCGATGATCGAGACGATCCTCGTGGCCACCGACGGGTCCCCGGCGTCGAGTGCGGCCGCAGACGAGGCGATCGATCTGGCCATGCGCCTGCAGGCGCGGCTGATCGTCATCAACGTGGTGAACGTGCCCGAGGTGGCGGCCGCGAGTTCCATGTTCCCGGGCACCGCCGTCGCGGCCCGCGAGGAGGCCGGGGCGATCGCCAGGGCCGTGGTGGACGACGCGCTGCGCGCGGGCGTGGCGGCGATGTACCTCACCTGGGAGGGCCAGCCGGGCGAGGCCATCGTGGCGGCCGCCGAGGCGGAATCCGCCGACCTGATCGTGGTCGGGACGCACGGCCGCAGCGTGATCGGGCGTCTCCTGCTCGGCAGCGTCTCCGAGTACGTGGTGCGCCACTCGCGGGTCCCGGTGCTGGTGGTCCGGCCCCAGGAGGCGTACGCCGCGGCGCGACGGTAGCCCCGTCCGCGGCTCTCCCCCGCGGGTTCGCGCGCCGCGACGATCCTATACTCCTCTCCCGTGCCCGGCCCCTCGTCGCCACGCGGCGCGCGCGGCGCGCCCCCGGACCCGCTGGCGGGCTTCACGCCCGCGACGCGGGACTGGTTCCGTGCCTCGTTCGAGGCGCCGACGCCGGCCCAGGCCGGCGCCTGGCCGGCGATCGCCGAGGGCCGGCACACGCTGGTGTGCGCGCCGACCGGATCCGGGAAGACGCTGGCCGCGTTCCTGTGGTGCCTCGACCGCCTGGCCGCCGAGCCGGCACCCGCGCGGCCCCTCGACCGGCTGCGCGTGCTCTACGTCTCGCCCCAGAAGGCGCTCGTGCACGACGTCGAGCGCAACCTGCGCGCGCCGCTGGCGGGGATCCGGCTGAACGCCGGGGCGCGCGGCGGGACGGCCCCCGACATCCGGGTCGCGATGCGCACCGGCGACACGCCCGCGGAGGAGCGCCGGTCGTTCGGCCGGCGCCCCCCGGACATCCTGGTCACCACGCCGGAGTCGCTCTACCTGCTGCTCACCTCGGCGGCACGGGAGGCGCTGCGCCCGATTCGCTGGGTGATCGTGGACGAGATCCATGCCCTGGCGGGCACCAAGCGGGGCGCGCACCTCGCCCTCTCGCTCGAGCGGCTCGAGTCCCTGGCCGCGCGCCCGCCGCAGCGCATCGGACTGTCCGCCACGCAGCGCCCGCTGTCCACCGTGGCGGCGTTCCTCGGCGGACGCGAGGAAGCCTCCGCGCGGCCGGAGGAGCGACCGCCGGACGCGTCGATGCCGGCGAGCCTGCGCGCGCCGCGGCCGGCCGTCGAGGCGGCCCCGGCACCGCCCCGGCCGGTCACCATCGTGGATGCCGGCGTTCGCAAGGCGCTCGACCTCCGGGTGGTGGTCCCCGTCGAGGACATGTCGCGCCTGGGTGAGCCGATTCCGCTGGCCGAGGCCACGGGAGGGCCGGCCGCCGGCCCCACCGAGCGCTTCAGCATCTGGCCGGCGATCCACCCGCGCATCCTGGAGCTGATCCGCGCCTCCCGCAGCACGATCGTCTTCGTCAACAGCCGGGGACTCGCCGAGCGGCTCGCGCAGCGGATCAACGAGCTGGCGGGCGAGGAGCTGGTGCGCGCCCACCACGGGTCGCTCGCCCGGGAGCAGCGGCTCCGGGTGGAGGAGGCGCTCAAGGAGGGGCGCCTGGCGGGGATCGTGGCGACCAGCTCGCTCGAGCTCGGGATCGACATGGGGTCGGTGGACCTGGTGATCCAGGTGGAATCGCCGGGATCGGTGGCGCGGGGCCTCCAGCGCATCGGGCGGGCCGGGCACCGCGTCGACGAGCCGTCCCGCGGCGTGATCTTCCCCAAGTATCGGGGGGATCTCCTGGAGTGCGCCGTGGTGACGCGCGCCATGCACGAAGGTGCGATCGAGTCGACCGTCGTGCCCCGCAACCCGCTCGACGTGCTGGCCCAGCAGCTCGTCGCGATGGCCGTGGAGCGCACCTGGCCGGTGGCCGACCTGTACCGGCTCGTGCGCCGGGCGGAGAACTTCGCCACGCTCGGGTGGGCGGCATTCGAGAGCGTGCTGGAGATGCTGGCGGGCGCGTATCCATCCGACGAGTTCGCCGAGCTGCGCCCGCGCGTGGTCTGGGACCGGATCGCGGGAACGGTCCGGGCCCGCAGCGAGAGCCGCACCGTGGCCGTCGTCTCCGGGGGCACCATCCCGGACCGCGGGCTCTTCGGCGTCTTCCTCGACGAGGGCGGGGGCCCGCGCCGCGTCGGCGAGCTCGACGAGGAGATGGTGTTCGAGACCCGGGAGGGCGAGGTGATCCTGCTCGGGGCGAGCG
The DNA here is from genome assembly GCA_021785115.1 of Chloroflexota bacterium. The sequence goes on from JAJYGO010000133.1 coordinate 8,329, forward strand.
CGTGGCGCGTCACCCGGATCACCCCGGACCGGGTGCTGGTGGAACCCGCGCCCGGACAACCGGGCAGGGTCCCGTTCTGGAAGGGCGACGGGCCGGGGCGTCCCGTGGAGCTGGGCCGGGAGCTGGGGGCCTTCACGCGCCGGCTGCAGGCCGAGGCGAGGGCGAGCCGCGGACGGGCGCGAACGGTCGAGCGGCTGGCAGCGGAGCACGACCTGGACCGGCTGGCGGGTGAGAACCTGCTGTGCTATCTCGACGACCAGGCCGCCGCCTCGGTCGTGCCCACCGACCGGACCGTGGTCGTGGAGCGGTTCCGGGACGAGCTGGGCGACTGGCGGGTCTGCCTGCTGAGCCCGTTCGGCGGGCGGGTCCACGCGCCCTGGGCGCTGGCCATCGAGGCGCGCCTGCGCGACGCCCTGGGCGTCGAAGTCCGGGCACTCTGGTCCGACGACGGCATCGTGCTGCGGATCCCGGCCAGGGAGGGCGACGCGGGCGCGACGGAGGGAGACGCCTGGGCCCGGGACGGGCTGCTCGACCGGGCGTGCTTCGGGCCACCCGGCGAGATCGAGGAGGCCGTCGTGGCGGCGCTCGGATCGTCGGCACTCTTCGCCGCGCGGTTCCGCGAGAACGCGGCGCGAGCCCTGCTGCTTCCCCGCGTCCGGGCGGGCAGGCGACGGCCACTCTGGCAGATGCGCCAGCGTGCGGCGCAGCTGCTGCAGGTGGCGTCGCGCTACGGGTCGTTCCCCGTGGTGCTGGAGACGTACCGGGAGTGCCTGCAGGACGTCTTCGACCTTCCGGCGCTCCGGGAGCTGCTGGCGAGCATCGAACGACGCGAGGTGGCGATCCGGCACGTCGAGACGGCCCGGCCGTCGCCGTTCGCCGGATCGCTCCTCTTCGGGTACGTGGCGGCCTTCATGTACGAGGGCGACGCGCCGCTGGTCGACCGGCGGGCCCAGGCGCTGGCGCTGGACCGCGACCTGCTCCGCGAGCTGCTCGGCGCCGAGGAGCTGCGCGAACTGCTGGACCGGGAGGCGCTGGGCGAGCTGGAGCTGGAGCTGCAGGGTCTCGCCGGCGATCGCGCCCCGCGCTCTGCCGACCAGCTGCACGACACGCTGCGCCGGCTGGGGGACCTGTCCGACACCGAGCTGGCGGCGAGGATCCCTGGCGACGATGCCGGGGCACGGTCTCGAACCGCCGGGGCATGGATCCGCGAGCTGGAGTCCGGCCGGAGGGTGGTCCGTGTTCGCGTCGCCGGTGAGCCGCGCTGGATCGTGGCCGAGGACGCCGGCCGGTATCGGGACGGGCTCGGCGTGGCACCACCTCCGGGCGTGTCGGCCGCGCACCTGGCGCCCGTCCCCGGTGCCCTGCAGGACCTCCTCCGCCGCTGGGCCCGCACCCACGGACCGTTCACGTCGGACGAGCCGGCCGACCGCTGGGGCGTCCCGCCCCTGACCGTCGAACGGGCGCTGGAGGATCTGCTGGCGCGAGGCGGCATCCTGCGCGGCGAGTTCCGGCCCGGCGGCGCCGATCGCGAGTGGTGCGACCCGGACGTGCTGCGGGCGCTGCGGCGCCGCTCGCTGGCGCGGCTGCGGCGCGAGGTCGAGCCGGTGGAGCCGGCCGCACTGGCCCGGTTCCTGCGCGGGTGGCAGGGCGTCGGCCATCGCGGCACGGGGGGGCCCGAGCGGCTCGCGGAGGTCGTGGCCCAGCTCGAAGGGGTGCCGCTCCCGGCGAGCGTGCTGGAGCGGGACGTCCTGCCGCTGCGGGTCCCCGGTTACGCGCCGCGGCTCCTGGACGACCTCGGCGCGGCGGGCGAGGTGGCCTGGGTGGGCTGCGGTCGCCTCGGGGCGGATGACGGCCGGATCGCACTGTACCGGCCCGGCCGGCTGCCGCTCCTGCTGCCCGCTTCGCAGGCCGGGGAGCTCCCCACGGAGCGCGCCTCGATCCATGCGGCCCTGGAATCGCGCCTGTCACTGCGGGGCGCCTCCTTCTACCGGGATCTGCTCGCGGCGGTCCATGCCGCGGCCAGGGAGACGGGCGAGACGCCGCCGCCGGAGCGGGACGTCCTGGATGCCCTCTGGGATCTCGCCTGGGCGGGCCGCATCACCAACGACACCTTCGCGCCGCTGCGGGCGCTGCGCTGGCGCCGTCCCCCGGGGGGAGGGGCGCGACGCGGGCTCCATGCGGTGCCGCCGGAGGCTGCAGGGCGCTGGTCCCTCGTCGAACCGGCGGAGGGCGGCGACGGCACGCGGCCGTCGCCCACGGAGCGGGTCCACGCGCTGGCCCTGTCCCTGCTGGAGCGGCACGGCGTCCTGACGCGTGATGCGGTTGCGGCAGAGGACGTCGCCGGCGGGTTCGCGGCCGTCTACCCGGTGCTGCGAGAGCTCGAGGAGCGCGGGCGTGTCCGGCGGGGGTACTTCGTGGAGCACCTGGGCGGTGCCCAGTTCGCGCTCCCGGGTGCGGTCGAGCGGCTGCGGGCCGAGCGCCGGCCTGCCGGGGGCGAGCCCGACCCGGCGGCGGTCCTGGTCCTGGCCGCGGTCGACCCGGCACAGCC
>JAJYGO010000455.1 GCA_021785115.1 Chloroflexota bacterium
CAGGTGGCGGAATTGGTATACGCGTACGTTTGAGGGGCGTATGAGGCAACTCATCCGGGTTCAAGTCCCGGCCTGGGCACCACCCTCCTGACCATCGCGCGGGCGGCCCACGGGCCGCCCGTTCGTCGTTCCGGGCGGTTAGCTCAGTTGGTCAGAGCGCCTCGCCTACACCGAGGATGTCGGGGGTTCGAGTCCCTCACCGCCCACCATTCCGCCGTCCGCGACCGCCGCCATCGCGGCCGGGTCGCGTTATGCTGGCCCGGACGGGGGTCCGATGGGCCCCGGGCCGAGGGAGACGGACACCATGGAACTGCTCCTCATCGTGCTGGCTGTCATCGTCATCGCGGCGGTGGTGGTCATCGGGATCTACAACGGCCTGATCGGGAAGCGCAACCGCGTGGACGAGGGGTTCAGCCAGATCGACGTCCAGCTCAAGCGCCGCCACGACCTCATCCCCAACCTCGTGAACGCGGTCAAGGGCTACATGACCTTCGAGCAGAACGTCCTGACCAGGGTCACCGAGGCGCGGGCCAGCGCCATCGCGGCAGGGGCCCAGGGCCCGGCCGCCCAGTCCCAGGCAGAGAACGCCCTGACCGGCGCCCTCCGCTCGCTGTTCGCGGTGGTGGAGAACTACCCGGACCTCAAGGCCAACCAGAACGTGATGAACCTGCAGGAGCAGCTGAGCACGACCGAGAACCAGATCAGCTTCGCGCGGCAGCACTACAACGCCACCGTGCTCGACTACAACAACGGCATCCAGACGTTCCCGGCGGTCCTCATCGCGGGCGCGTTCGGCTTCACGAGGCGTGAGTTCTTCGCGGCCGAGCCCGAGGCGCAGGCCGTCCCGGCCGTGGACCTGAGCCTCAACTAGCGCCCCGGCCCGGCCTCGGCGGCCGCACGGCCCGTCCCGCGCCGGACCCGGCGGTCCACACCCATGGCGACATCGACCTTCTACAGCCAGATCGCGGCCAACCGCCGCAACTCGGTCCTGCTCTCGCTGGTCGTGGTGCTGCTGCTCGGCGCGATCGGGTTCGCGATCGGCGGGGCGGCGGGCGGGACGCTCGACACCGGCCTGGTGGCCGCGGGCATCGCGGTGGCCGCCGGCTTCGCCGCCGCGCTGCTCGCGTACTACGCGGGCGACGCGCTGGTGCTCGCCTCCTCCGGGGCCCGGGAGGTGGACGCGAACTCCGCCCCCCAGCTGTTCAACGTGGTCGGCGAGATGGCGACGGCGGCCGGCGTGCCGATGCCGCGCGTCTACATCATCGACGACACGGCGCCCAACGCCTTCGCCACCGGCCGGGACCCGCAGCACGCCTCGGTCGCGATCACCGTGGGCCTGCTCCAGAAGCTCGACCGCGAGGAGCTCCAGGGAGTCATGGGCCACGAGCTCAGCCACGTGCGCAACTTCGACATCCGCTTCTCGCTGATGGTGGGCGTGCTCGTGGGCGCGGTGGCGCTGATCGCCGACATGTTCCTGCGGATGACGTTCTGGGGCGGGATCGCCGGCGGTCGCCGGCGGGGCCGCGATTCGGGCGGCGACTCCGGCGGCTTCGGCGCCGTGATGATGGTCATCGCACTGGTGCTCGCGATCGTCGCCCCCATCGCCGCCAAGCTGGTCCAGCTGGCCGTCAGCCGCCAGCGCGAGTACCTGGCCGACGCCTCGTCGGTGGAGCTCACCCGCAACCCGTACGGCCTGGAGCGGGCGCTGGCCAAGATCGCCCTCGACACGGAGCCGCTCGAGGTGGCGAACCGCGCCACGCAGCACCTGTACTTCGAGAACCCGGTCAAGGCGGCCACCGCCGAATCGTCGGACCTGTTCTCCACCCATCCGGCGGTGCTCGACCGGATCAACCGCCTGCGCCAGCTGGCGGGCGAGGCGCCCGTGGACGCGCCGAGCCTGGTGGTCGGCGACCACGCGCCGGTGGTCAACGCCCGGCTCCGGGGCCTCGACGCGCAGGACCCCGGCCCCCGCGGTCCCACGCCCCCGAGCGAGCCGCCCCAGCCGCCGGAGCCCCCCGAGACGCCGCCCGGGTTCACCTGGCGGGGCTGGCGCTGAGGCCGTCTCCGCGCGGTGGACGCCCGTTCCGGGGCCGTGGTATCCTGCGCCGCGCCGACGGGCTCCCGCGGGATCCCGGGTCCGGGCCGAGATAGCTCAGTTGGTAGAGCACGCGACTGAAAATCGCGGTGTCGCCAGTTCGAATCTGGCTCTCGGCACCAACCTCCAGTCGGCTCTCGAGCGGAAGTGGCTCAGTTGGTAGAGCATCACCTTGCCAAGGTGAGGGTCGCGGGTTCGAGTCCCGTCTTCCGCTCCACTCCCCCCAACCCCTGACCCTGTCGCGGGCCGCCCTGTCGCGCCGTGAGGCGAGGGCTCAGGCGCCGGCGCCGTCCAGCTCCTCGATCGTCGCGGCCGAAGGCGGCCGCTCGGCCTGCAGCCGCGCGGCCACGGCCTCGGCGCGGCGCATCGCCCGCAGGATGTTGCCGCCCGCGACCTTGCGGACGTCGTCGTCGCTGTAGCCTCGGCGGAGCAGCTCGGCGACCAGCCGCGGGAGGCGCGAGACGTCCTCGAGCCCGACCGGCAGGGGATCCCCGCCGTCGAAGTCGCTGCCGAGCCCGACATGGTCCACACCCGCGACGCGGCGCAGATGGTCGATGTGGTCCGCGACCTGGCCCAGGTCGGCCGTGGGCGAGGGATGGGCGGCCCGCCACGCCGTGCGCCACGCGCGCGCCCCGTCGCGCGTCGCGTCGGGGTGGTCGGCGTGCCACGCCGCCTCGGCGGCCTCCTCCTCGCGGAACCGATGCCCCCCGTCAGCCGAGACGAACCCGGACAGGAAGACCGCCATCACGACGCCGCCGTTCTCGGGCAGCCGCCGCAGGATCTCGTCGGGCACGTTCCGCGGGTGGTCCGCGATGGCCCGCGCGCCGCTGTGCGAGAAGATCACCGGCGCCGCACTGGCGTCGAGCGCGGCGGCCATCGTCGAGGGCGCCACGTGGCTCAGGTCCACGAGCATCCCGAGCCGGTTCATCTCCCGCACGACCTCCACTCCGAACGGCGACAGGCCGCCGTGCCGCGGCGCGTCGGTGGCCGCGTCGGCCCAGCGGGTCGTCCTCCAGTGCGTGAGCGTCAGGTAGCGGACGCCGGCGGCGTGGACCTGGCGCAGGACGGGCAGGGAGCTGGCGATCATCGAGCCGCCCTCCATCCCCATCATCGACGCGATGCGGCCGTCGGCGAACGCCGCGTCGACCTCGTCGGCCGTCGCCGCCAGGCGGAGCGCCTCCGGGTACGAATCCGCCAGCCGCCGGACGAGGTCGATCTGCTCGAGGGCCATCGCCAGCGCCGACCCCTCGGGGAGCTCGGGCGGGACCCAGACCGACCAGAACTGTCCCCCCACGCGGCCCTCCCGGAGCCGAGGCAGGTCGGTGTCGAGGCCGTCGACGCGCTGCCGCAGGTCGACCTCGTCGATCCGCAGGCCGACGCGCTCGCGCAGGGCGTAGGGGAGGTCGTTGTGGCCGTCGATCAGGGGGGACGTCGCGAGCACGCGGTTGGCTCGCTCCAGCAGGGGCTCGTGGCCGGTCGTCATCATCGGCCAAGCATGACGCATCCGCCGCGATCTGCCGCCGCGGCGGCCCTCATCGCTTACCCTAGTCCGCGGCGCACTGCCCCTTCGTCTAGCGGTAGGACAGCGGACTTTGGATCCGTGAGCCGAGGTTCGAATCCTCGAGGGGCAGCCATCCGCTCGGGGTCATGTCCCGTCAAGTGGTGTAAGTCGGCCTCCAGCCTGATCGACTCTCAGACGGCCACGCCCTCCTTCAGCAGCTCCGACAGGGTGGTGCCCGGGATGCCGCCCAGCAGGCGGGTCATGGAGCCCTGGGGCAGGTACCGCTTGCCCATCGTCAGCCACTCGTCGTGCTGCTCGACCAGGAGCGCCGTGCCCAGGCGCAGGAGGGCGTCGCGGTTGGGGAAGATCCCGACCACCCCGTTGCGCCGGGCGAGCTCGCGGTTGAGCCGCTCGAGCGGGTTGGTCGACCACACCTTGGTCCAGTGCTCCCGCGGGCAGGCGAGGTACGCGAGCACGTCGTCCTCGGCGGCGAGCAGGGCGTCGGCCGCCCTGGGGAACGACGTCGAGAGGCGCTCGGCGACCGCCCGGAGCTGGGCGCGGGCCGAGGGCTCGTCGGGCTGGGTGAAGACGGTGCGCACGAATGCCGCGACCATCGACGCCGCGTGCCTGGGCACGTGGACCGGCAGGCCGCGCAGCAGGTGCACCCGGCAGACTCCCTCTGTCAACCTCCCGGCTCAGGCGGCGACGAGAGCCCGCCGGTCGAGCGCCGGGTCGTAGGCGACTCGGTCGTGCCAGCAGCGCCAGAGGATGCGGCCCCAGCGGGCGCCGACCGATCGGACGGCACGGTTGTGGCTCTGGCCCCGAGCTCGAGCCGCGTCGTACTCCGCACGCGTCCAGGGAGAGATCCTGATCGCGGTGAGCATCCACTGGTTCCAGACCGCTCGCAGGTGGTGGTTGGCGGCGTATCGGAAGACCACGCGCCGTGACGAACCGGACTGGCGCGTGACCGGCGCAAGGCCCGCCTCGGCCAGCAGGCTGCCGGGCGTCGGGAACCGGGACCGGTCCTCGCCGATCTCGGCGATCAGCGTCGCGATGGTCACCGGCCCGGCGCCGGGCAGGCTCGCGAAGACGAGGGCGTCAGGGTGATCAGCGGCGACGCCGGCGATCGCGGCGTCGTACCCGGCGAGGATCTCAGTGACGTGCTCGAGGAGGTCGGCGAGCGCGAGCGCGCTGCGGACGCGGGCGCGGTCCGTCCCGGCGCTCGGCGTCGCCGGGTGCTGCCGGATCCTCTCGAGCAGGACGGCCGGCTTGGTCCTGCCGGTGTATCCCTCTCGACGGAGGAACCGCCCGAGCCGGTGCTCCGTGAGGCGGCCGGCTGCCGCCGGATCCGGGTATCGCCGCAGGAACGCGAGCGTGATCGAGCGGTCGATCGAGCTGAACAGGTGCGCCATCGCCGGGTAGTAGGTCTCGAGTGCCGCCCGGAGCTGGTGCTGGAGGCGCCGGTGCTCGGCGACGAGGCGCTCCCGGTCGCGCACGAGCGCCGCCAGCTCGGCCTGGCTCTCGCTGGGCAGGCGGAGCGGCCGCCACGCGTCGGCCTGGCGGCGCAGCAGGTCGGCCAGGCAGTACGCGTCGAGCACGTCGCTCTTGACCGGGGCGGCACGGTACCCCTCGCGGGACCGGGCCGCGACCTTGGGGTTGACCGGGTAGACCGGGTGGCCCCACGCGAGGAGGTGCTCGACCAGCAGGCCCTCGCGCCGCTCGATGGCGACGCCGACCCGGGCCGCCTCCCCGAGACCGGCGAGCGCCGCCCGGAGGTTCTCGAGCCCGTCACGGTCATGCGGCACCCTCGCCTCGAGGATCGTCCTGCCCCCGGCGTCGAGGCCATGGACCTGGTGGTGCTGCTCGCCCCAGTCGAGCCCGACGAATGCGTCCACGCGCGACCTCCCGCTGCTGCCTGCCTCCACTCGCCGCGGCGCTGCCCACCCGGAACGCTCATCGTGCGGTGCTCGGGGCACATCTCCCTCGGGCCGGTGGGGGCCTCGCCACCCGGGCGGAGGCGCGGGTCTGCCGTGGGACCTCAGTGGGTCATCGCTGCCAAGGCGCTCTCCGTCCGGGGCGAGTCGGGACCGCTCGGTCCCGGGCCAGTGTGTACCGATGAGCGCTGCCAGCCCGAGCCGAGGAGCTGCTCGCGGACGGCCTTGACCAGGCCCGCGTGCTGGTCGCTCACGACGAGGCGGACGCCACGCAGGCCCCGCTCGACGAGCGAGCGGATGAAGGCCGGCCAGGCCGACCCCTCGTCGAGCCCCGGGCTGAGCTCGAGTCCGAGCACGCGGCGCTCGCCGGTCGCGAGGACGCCCGTCGCGACGAGCGCCGCCATGCTCACGACACGGCCCCGCTCGCGGACCTTGAGGTACGTCGCGTCGAGGAACAGGTACGGGCACGCCGTCTCGCCGAGCGGCCGGCTGCGGAAGGCGTCCACCTGGGTCGTCAGGTCCGCGCAGACGCGGGAGACCTCGCTCTTGCTGATGCCCTCGATCCCGAGCGCGCGGACCAGGTCGTCGACGCGGCGCGTGCTGACCCCGGACACGTACGCCTCGGACACGACCGAGAGCAGGGCGCGCTCGGCGCGGCGCCTGGGCTCCAGGAGGCTGGGGACGTACGACCCGTCCCGGACGCGCGGGACCGCGAGCTCGATCGTGCCGACCCTGGTGTCCCAGCGCCGCTCCCGGTACCCGTTGCGGTGGTCCCGCCGCGCCTCCGGGTCGCGCGCCCCCTTCGGCGCCCCGGTCAGCTCGGTGACCTCGGCCTCCATCACGGCCTGGGCGAGCACCCGCACGCCCTCGCGGAGGAAGTCGGCGTCGCCCTCGGCGATCGCCTTGCGGACCGTGTCGAGCACGGCCATCCTGTCGTCGGCCATCGTGGCGTTCTCCGTGTCGTCGGTTGTGACCCAACGACGCGAGGATGACGCGGTGGCCGTTCTCGTTCACGGCCCCGCTGTTACACCAAGTCTGGGGACACGACCCTCCTGGAAGATCCGCGGGCTCGTCAGGGGTTCTCTATTGATGGGGCGGTTGCGGAGGCAACGGTAGGACCGGGCAGGACCTCCGTGCCGTAGAACCTGTCACGGGCGGGCGGCACGCTCTCGGGCGTGGCAGCCGAAGTCCTCGATCCTCCGATCCCGCCCCGCGTGGTCCGCGCGGGCGCGAAGACGGGGCCGAAGGGCCGCGACGACGTGTTCCGGCCCGCGGACTGCCCGGACCGCCACGGCGGCCGGATCCGCATCGACCGGATCGCCGCGTCGGGGCCGTTCCACACCCGCGTCGGCTACCGCTGCTGCCGATGGGTCTGGAACACGAAGAAGGGCCGCTGGACCGAGGCGCGCCACCGCTTCACGGACCGCAGCGCGGAGGACCCGCTGCCCCGCCGGCACCCGACCTGCGACCACCCCTACCAGGGCGACACGTGCGCGATGTGCGAGACCACCTACGCGCCGGACGAGGGGCCGCGCTCCGGCCGCCACTTCTGGTTCGCGGCGCACGACATCGCCGGCCTGCTGATGGGCGTGACGAAGGGCGACGCGATCCAGCCCACGATCGCCGACGTGCGGCGCGACGCCGCCCGCTACCGCAAGAAGACCCGCTCGCACCTGCCCGACATCGAGCTGCCGCCGAGGCCCGAGCGCCCGCCGGTCGAGCCCGAGTGGCACGCGCTGCCGTTCGAGGAGGAGGTCGAGGCCCGCGACGCCGACGACGCAAGGGAACCTGACTGGCTCGCGGACGCGCCCCCTGCCGAGGAGCAGCCGCGACCCGCCTACCGGGGGTGGGGCGAGCGGGTGCGGATCGTGCGCGGCGAGCTCGCCCTGCTCGACGCCCTGCCGTCGCCCGCCGAGATGGTCGGCGACGAGCGGTTTCTGTCGCGCTCGTTCGCGCTCGGGGCCGAGTATGTCGATGTGTTCGGCCCCGCCGTCTGCGCCCCGCACCGCCGCGAGATCTGGCCCGACGCGATCGCCATCGACAGCCTGCCGCTCAACCGACGGCGCACGGCCGAGACGCCCTCGGAGATGGAGGTCGCGCGGACCGAGGCCGACTACCTGTGCGAGGTCTTCGGCGTGCTCGACGCCACGACGCACGAGCTGATCCTGCTCTACCCGGCGGGCACGAAGGACAGCGAGTCGGCGCGGGAGGTGCTCGCGCAGAAGCGCGGCCGGCCGACCTGGGTCGTAACCGACGGGGACCCGGCGCTGGCGAAGGCGGTCGATCTCGCCTTCGGGCCGGGCACGATCCACTACCGATGCGAGGACCACCTGCGCAAGAACGCCCTCGACGCCGCGGCGCGGGACGGGATCCTCGACACGACGGTGCTCAACGCCATCGGCCGCGCCCAGCAGTCGCCGGAGGCGTGGGCGATCCTCAAGCGGACGGTCGCGGCCCGCGCGCCTGGCTCGATCCGCCTCCGCCGCTGGATCGCCGACAACGAGGAGCTCGTGCTCCACCAGGTCGAGATCCGCCGGCGCTTCCCGGGCCGGCCCCGCTCGACGGGCGCGCTCGAAGGGCACCTCGTGGTGGTCCGCGAGAGCCTCGACCGGCGGCGGCTGACGCTCCGCAACCGGCGTCGGCTCGTGGCGGTGCTCGACCTGATCCAGCTCGGCCGGTCGCGGAGGGCGCGGATCGAGCAGTTCCGCTCGATCGTCCGGGTCGAGCTCGAGCGGACGCGCGACCGCGCGATCACGTGGGAGGACCACTGGGACCACCGCGTGCTCGTCGGGGGCCGGCTGGGGCACCGGAACACGATCATCGAGTATCGGGACGCGGCGAGGCGGCGGAACCACTTGGCGAGGGCCGACGAGGCGAACCGCGCGTCGATCGAGCGCGTCAAGGAGAGCTTCGCGGAGGCCAGGCGCGAGGCGGAGGCCGCCGGCGGCGTCGCGCCCAGGCCGAGGCCCGCGGGGCGCTCGGGTCGCCGACGTGCCGCAGATGATGGCGGAGTGGGACTGGCAGGCGAACGCCGCCGAGGGCCTGTTCCCCGACGAGATCCTCGCGCGCGGCGGGCACGCGTGCCACTGGGTCTGCCGGGAGCACGAGGCGGGCGATCCCGACGGGCACTGGCCGGGCCACCCGCACCGCTGGGTCCAGGAGCCGCGACGGCGGGCGGACGGGCGGCCGGACTGCCGCTGGTGCCGCCAGTCCGAGGTGTGCCCCGCGACCTCGCTCCGCACGACGCACCCGAACCTCTGCGACCCGGCGGTGTGGGACTACGCGAAGAACGACGAGCGGGGCGACACGCCCGACAACGTCTCCCACGGGCACCACGGGAAGGTCTCGTGGCTGTGCCCGGCGCACGGCCCGTTCGAGGCCGAGATCAGGGTCCGGGTGCGCGGCCACGGGTGCAGGAAGTGCGGCGACGAGACGAGCGCGGCAAAGGCGCTCGAGAGCGAGAAGCGCAAGGCCCGCGAGCGCCGCGCGATCGCCCGGGAGGTGAGGCTCGGGAAGGCCGGCGACGTGCTGCCGTTCGCCCGACAAGCCCGAGCATCCGACGAGCCAGTCGAGGCCGGAGAAGCCGAGATGGTCGCGCCACCGTTACGGACTGGGTGACGGCGACTGCGATCCGCCGGTGGCGGGAGTAGAGCCGATAGGCGAGACGGTCGCGGGCGGCGACGGGGGCGGTGGGCCGTCGCAGGGCGCGTTGCGGTCGCCGTTCTCGCTGACCCCCGCGCTCGTCACGACGACCTGGCGGACGATTGAGCCCTCCATCGGACCGAGCGGAACGTCGTCAGCGGGCATCGTCCAAGCCCCTGACGGCACGGGCTCGGCAATCGGCTTGTAGTCGGCCCCGCCACCCCAGGTCCCGTGCCAGCCGATCGTCCGCTCCGAGCACGCTGCGACCACCGACACTGACTTCCAATCGACGACGACGACCGGCGTGGTAGTCCGGTTGGTCACCGTGAAGGCGGACTCGCCCCAGCACCCAGCGACTGACAGCGCGGCCAGGGCGGCGACGGCCACCCGCAGAAGTCCTCGCGTGACGCTCATCTTGCCCCCCGGGTGATCGGGACGTCCGCGGCCATGGTCGCCCCGCGATCGCCGACCGTCAATGCCCGAGAAACGCTCCGGCATCGGGAGCGGTCCGTTGCTCCAACAACCGCCCCATCAATAGAGAACCCCGCTCGGCACGGGATCGCTTGACACGCCCGCGCCGTCGACGACGCTCGTCGCCGGACCCCCGCGTTCGGGGACTCAGAAGCGAGGAGCACGCCGATGACCGGCAATGACCTCCGCTGCCCGAGGTGCGGCGCCTGTGACTGGCTGATGTACGTGTCGTTCGGCGGGTGGGAGTCGTGGACCCTGCGCCCGGATCGCGGGGCGTGGGTCCTGCGAGACGAGCAGGTCGCCGACGTCGAGCGCAACATCGAGTGCGGCGGCTGCGGTTACGACGCGCGCGCCGCAGATCGCCCCGACAGGCTCTTCCGGATCCTGGATGAGCTCCCCGAAGACCCGACGCCGGCGATGGCGCCCATCCGGGCCGGCTAGAAACGCCTCGCGCGGGCGGCGGCGCTCGCCGGGCGGTCCCGACGCGCCGCGTCGGCCGAGAGCCATCCCAGACGGGTGGCGGCCCCGGGCGGTCGGATCGATCGCAGCACGGTATGGCGAATGGCCGTTCCGATGGAGGCTCGGCGCGAGCGTGGCTAGAACCGACCGCCGAGGTCGAAGTCGCGGTCGATCTCGGACTTCGCCGCCTCGACACGCGGGCCGTAACGCTGGGCGCCGCGAGCGCTAAGGGCTCCTCGTTCGATCCGACGCCAGCGCATCTCCTCGGCGATCTCCTCGTCCGAGACGCGGCGCGGGCCCGGCCGACCACCAGGGGCGCCCCCGTGGCTGCCCTTTCGGCCACTCTTTTGATCGCCGTCCAGGGCCATGTACAGCCCGGCCAAAACCGCGAAGATCAGGATCGGACCCAGAGCCTCCACCGCGCACCTCCTCGCCACCTCCTTGGCATGTGGACACTCTCTGCCGGATGCGCCCCATGTCCAGCTGGCCGTGACGCGGTGCTCTTGGGAGTGGCGTCGAAGCGGGCCTGCTCGCCCGCGCTGTATGCAGAGGCGGCCGGCGCATGCGGCCTTACGATCTGTACGAAACGTCGCCGAGTGCGAGCTGAAGGGGGTCAAGTCCCACGACGTGTGTAACAGCGTCGTCCTCGCGTCCTGGCTGACTCAGCTTGCGAGCAGGAGCGGCTGGCCCACCTCCTCGATCGCGATCGCGTCGATCGCCGCCATCG
>JAJYGO010000429.1 GCA_021785115.1 Chloroflexota bacterium
CCGGATCCCAGGAAGACGATGCGCTGCCGGTGGAGCGGCTCGTCCAGCAGCCGGAGCGACGCGAACAGCCCCGCCAGCACCACGCCGGCGGTGCCCTGGATGTCGTCGTTGAAGCTGGCGATGCGGTGCCGGAAGCGATCCAGGATGCGGATGGCGTTGTGCTGCTTGAAGTCCTCCCACTGCAGGAGCGCGTGCGGGAAGACGAGGTTGACGGCCTCGACGAACTCCTCGATGAACTCGTCGTACGGGGCACCGCGCAGCCGTGGATGGCGATACCCCATGTAGAGCGGATCGTCGAGCAGGCCCTGGTTGTCGGTGCCGACGTCCAGCGAGACCGGCAGCGTCAGCGACGGATAGATGCCGGCCGCGGCGGTGTACAGGGCCAGCTTGCCGATGGGGATCCCCATGCCGCCCGCGCCCTGGTCACCCAGCCCCAGGATGCGCTCGTTGTCGGTCGCCACGATGAGGCGCACGTCCGTGGAGCGCGCGTTGCGCAGCAGCTCCGCGATCCGTCCCGAGTCGTCCGGCGTGATCCACACGCCGCGGCTGCGCCGCATCACGTGGCTGAACTGCTGACACGCCCGACCGACGGTGGGCGTGTAGACGATGGGCATGAACTCCTCGATGTTCTCCACGAGGAGCCGGTAGAAGAGCGTCTCGTTGCGGTCCTGCAGTGCCGCGAGCCCGATGTAGCGCTCGAGGTCGTCCGCTTTGCGGCGCATGTGCTCCAGCTCGAGGGCGACCTGCTCCTCGATGCTGCGCACTTTGGGCGGGAGCACGCCGCGCAGGCCGAGCTCGTCGCGCTCCTGCTCGTCGAAGGCGAGATCCTTGTTCAGCAGGGGATGGGCCAGAAGTTCTGCGCCGCGCCAGGGCACCTCGACGACACCGTCGGCGCGCGGGGTCGGGAGCACCGGAAGGGTCTTCACGCAGCCAGCATACTCGGCGGCACCCGGCCGGGAAGGGCCGACCGGACAGGCCGCGGGGCTGCCCGGAGCTCAGCCGAACCGCGCGGCTGCCGGCGGTGGAGCGAGTTGGTCCCGGCGCGGCGCCGCACACCCCACGCGCACACCGGCCGCAATCCGGCGGGGTGCGTCCGACGAATTCCGGGGCATGAGTGGATCGTCGGAGACCCCGGTCTACGTGCCGGGAGCCTGCAACATCGGGACAGAGGAGGTGGCTGCCCGGCGCCGGGCCGCACTCGCGGCTGCCGGCGCGACGCTGGTGCTGGGCGGCCTCCTGGTGGCGTCCGGCGCCCCGCGCGAGAGCCGGTTCCTCGTCGGTGTGCCCGCGGCGATGGCGGCCGTGAGCTGGCTGCAGGTCCGGAACAGCTTCTGCGTGGCCTACGCCGCGCGGGGCGTCTACAACGTGGCACAGCCGCTTGGGATGGCCTCGCCGGTGGCCGACGCGGCCGCCCGCGGTGCGGACCGGCGGCGGGCCCTCCGGATGATCGCCGGCGGCGTCGCCGTGGGAGTGCTGGTCGCGGCCGGCCTCTTCCTGGTTCCCTGAACGCGCCGACCCGGCCGCCGTGGCGGCCGGGTCGGGTGGTGCGCTATCGAGCGGTGCGTCCGTCGGCCGGGTCTGGCCCGGTCGGGTGTCCGGCGGCCGGGCGTGGGACCGGCCCGGCGACCGCCGGCCGGGTGTCAGCAGGCCGGGTGGCGAGCGCCGGCGTCCCCGGCCAGCGCGGTGCCGAACGCCACGAGGGCGTGACCAACGCGGATCCGGAAGCCATCCGACGCCGGGCGCCGATGCAGCCGGGCCTCACGAGCGCGACGTGCCTCGTCCGCCTGTGCGTGCAGCGCGCCGATGTGGTCGCGGACCTGGATCTCCGTGAGCGTGTCGTAGTGGTTGGTGAGCCAGTCCATGGCCCCGGTTCCTCCCTCGAGGCGCCGCAGTTCGAGCGGGCGTCGGATCGTGGTCGATTGGATCGTTAGGCGGTTGTCTAACATCTGCGTCACATGCTTCCGTCACGGGCGCCCGGTCAGGCCAGGTAACGCCGCAGTTCGACGCCGGTCTCGTCCAGGCGTTCCCGCCGCAGCGTGTAGAAGGTCATGGTGCCCGCGTCCGTCGCGGTGACCAGGCCGGCCGCCCGAAGCTGGGCGAGATGGTGTTTCACGGTGGGCTTCGAGAGATCGAGCTGCTGCGCGATCTCGGTCAGGTACATGTCCCGGTCGGCCAGGAGCCGCAGGATCCGCAGCCGCTGCGGGTCCCCGAGTGCCCGGAACAGGAGCACGGCCCCGGAGGGCGGCTCGCCGGGCCCCCGTCCCTCCAGCGCCGCATCGCTCACCGGGTAGCAGAAGAGGCGCCACCCGGGGCCGGCGAGGATCCAGTTGTAGGGGCGGGCGAAGTAGCTGGGGGCCAGCACGACGCGCCGCACCGAGGGATCCGGCAGGAACCGGACGCCGCCGGTGGTGCGTTCGATCAGGTCCGCGGACGGGAGCTCGAGATCGGAACGGCGGGCCGCCACGTCACGCTCGATGATCCGCCGGACCCGCTCCTCGACGGTGCGGAACGGCTCGATCCAGGCGCGCAGCGCGAGATGGAGCCGTTCGGCCGTGCCCACCGGGTCCCGCAGCGTCTCGCGGTAGGCGAGAAGGGACGGCCCCTCGAGGAAGGTGGCGAGCTGCGCTTCGACCGTTGCCAGCGCCTCTCGATCGCCGTCCAGGGCGCGGGTCACCTCGGCGTCGAGGGCCACCCCGGCTTCCTCCTGCACTCGACGCGCCAGGGCGTCGGCCAGGGTCCGCGGCGTCATCCCCTCCACCGCCGCGACCAGGTCCGCGGCGTTCGCGATCTGCGGGCGGGCCACCAGGATGCGCGCCACCTCGGTGGCGAGGCCCTCATCGTCGTCGGAACCCACGAAGATCCCGGCGCGGACGTCCGCGGGAAGCGACGCCCGGGCCTGGACGAGCCAGCGCTGGTCCTCGGCGGCGAGCTCCGCCACTTCGGTGCCGCCCATGGCCATGCTGATCAGGAAGTCGTAGGCCGTGCGCGCGTCGAACGAGACGGCAAGGCGCGCCGATGCCGTGAGTCCGCGCACGCGCGGAGTCCTGGCGGCTGCGTCGGCCGGTCGTGTGGAGCGCTGCTGGACGGTCATCGGTGGTATCACGCTCATCGTCTGCTTGTTAGATGAAACACTAACAGTCTGATGGTCGGCTGTCAAGCCCCTGGTCGATCACGGCCGGCGTCGGCGGGGCGGTCGAAGGGGTGGCACAATCGCACCGCCGCGCCGTGCCCGCGGGGTTCACCGCGGCATCCACCAACGGCCCTGGCGTCCACCATCGGAGGTCGCATGCCCGGTATCGACCCGAGCCTCCCGTCGGTCCGTTTCGTCGAGCACCGCCTCGACAACGGACTGCGCGTGCTGGTCGCGCCGGACCATCTCGCGCCCGTCGTGGCCATCAACGTCTGGTACGACGTGGGATCCAAGCACGAGCAGCCCGGGCGAACCGGATTCGCCCACCTCTTCGAGCACCTGATGTTCCAGGGGTCGCGCCACGTGGGCAAGGCGGAGCACCTGGCGATCGTCCAGGGCGCCGGCGGCGTGGTGAACGGCACTACCTACTTCGATCGCACCAACTACTTCGAGACGCTGCCCTCGCACCGGTTCGAGCTGGGGCTGTGGCTCGAGGCGGACCGGATGGCCACGCTGCTCGACGCGGTCAACCAGGAGAACCTGGACAACCAGCGCGACGTGGTCAAGAACGAGAAGCGGCAGAGCTACGACAACCGGCCCTACGGCTCGTTCTACGAGCGGTTGCTGGCGTCGGTGATGCCCGAGGATCACCCGTACCACCACACGCCCATCGGCTCCATGGCCGACCTCGATGCCGCCTCACTGGACGACGTCCGGGCGTTCTTCCGGACCTACTACGTGCCGGACAACGCGGTGCTGGCGATCGTCGGAGACGTGGACCCCGACGAGGCAGTCGCGAGCGCGCGCCGGTACTTCGAGCCGATCCCGCCCGGTCCCGGCATCCCGCCGCTGGGCGATCTCAGCCTGCCGCCGCACATCGGCCGCATGGTGCGCGAAGAGATCCACGATCGCGTCCCGCTGACGCGCGTCCACCTGGGCTTCCGCACCCCGCCGTTCGGCACCCCGGCCTTCGAGGCGCTGGAGGTGGCCACGCAGATCGCGGCCGGCGGCCAGGGCAGCCGCCTCTACCGCCGGCTGGTCCGCGAGCGGCGGATCGCCCAGGACGTGGTGCTCTTCATGCTGCCGCTGGTGGAGGGGGCCTCGGTCCTCGCCGGGTGGGCGACGGTCCGGCCGGAGGCCGACGCGGCCACCGTGGAGGCCGTCTTCCGCGAGGAGCTCGAGCGGATGACGGCCGAGCCGGTGACGGACGACGAGCTGCTTCGCGCGCGCGCCCTGATCGAGTCGGAGGAGCTGGCGGCGCTGGGCAGGGTCGAGGAGGTGGCCGACCGGCTGGCGATGTATGCGACGCTGTTCGACCGTCCCGCGCTGATCAACGAGCAGCTGGCGCGCTACCTGGCGGTGGACGCGCCCGCGATCCGGCAGGTGATGCGCGATGTCGTCCACCCCGACAACATGGCCGTCCTGACGTACGTCCCCGGCGCCGGCGCAGGGGAGGCTGCGGCATGAGCCGGCACGTCCCGGCCGACGATGGGCGGCACGCCGAGGGCAGCCTCCAGGTGCTGGACCGGCGGCCGCTGCCCGGCCGCCCGCGCCCGTATCACTTCCCGGGCTTCGCCCGCACGGTGCTGCCGAACGGGCTGACGGTGCTCGTCTCGCACCTTCCCGGGCGGCCGCTGCTGACGGCGCAGCTGCTGCTGGACGGGGGGGCCGCCGGCGAGGACGGGGCCCGGGCCGGGCTCACCGTGCTGGCAGCGGAGGCGCTCACCGAGGGCACCGCGCGCCGCGACGCGATCGGGCTGATCGAGGCGTCCGAGCGCCTCGGGGCCGGGATCCAGGCGGGTGCGGGGTGGGAGACCACGGTGGGGACGATCGACGTCCCGCGACGGAACCTCGCCCCCGCGCTCGACCTGCTAGCCGAGGTGATGCTGACGCCCACGTTCCCGGACCATGAGGTCGTGCGGCTGCGGGAGGAGCGCCTCAACGAGCTGCTGCAGGCCCGCGCCGACCCGCGACGCCGGGCGGAGCGGGCGTTCGCCGCCACCGTCTATGCGCCCTCGTCGCCCTTCGCCCGCCCGATCGCGGGCACCGAGGAGACGGTGCCCGGGCTGGGGCGCACTGCGGCCGCCGACCGATACGCCGAGCTCCTCGATCCCCGCCGCGCCACCGTCATCGTGGCGGGCGACGTCGAGGGACTCCCGGTCGCGGAGCTGGTCGGCGAGCGGTTCGCGGCCTGGACCGCGACCGGCGATGTCCCCGCATCCGTGGCCCCGGACGCGACCCAGCACCCGGCCGGGCGCCGGGTGGTGATCGTGGATCGCCCGGGATCGCCCCAGACGGAGGTGCGCATCGGCCACGTCGGCGTGCCGCGCCGCATCCCGGACTACCACGCCGTCGTGGTGATGAGCGCCATCCTGGGCGGGCTGTTCGACTCGCGGCTCCAGCGGCTGCTGCGGGAGGAGCGGGGCTACACCTACGGCGTGCACGCCGGCTTCGACATGCGCCGCGTGGCTGGCCCCTTCGCGGTGCGCATGGCGGTGCACACGGAGGCGACCGTCCCGGCGGTGCGTGACGCCCTGGCCGTGCTGGAGCGGATCAAGGTCGATCCTCCCACCGCCGCCGAACTCGATGCCGCCCGCGACTTCCTGATCGGCGTCTTCCCGCTCCGCTTCGAATCGGCCGCCCAGGTGGTGGCCGCCATCGGCGGGCTGGTTGCGCTCGGGCTCCCGGACGACGAGCTGGACCGGTACCGGCCGGCGATCGCCGCGGTCACCGCCGACGAGGTCGTGGCCGCGGCGGCGCACGTGCGCCCGGCGGAGGCGAGCGTGGTGCTGGTCGGCGACGCGGCCCGCATCCTGGCCGACCTCGGCGAGGAGCTGGGACCCGTGGAGATCGTCCGCGAGGACGTCATGGCCGAGGCCGAGGGCCCCGAGGAAGGACCGGGAACCGGCCCCGTGGCCGACGGGGAGCGATCCGGGGCAGGCCCGACCGAGGATGAGCCGGACCGGGCGGCCGGTGACCCGGCCGGGGCCGACCAGGATCGGGCGGAGGCATAGACGGCCGGCCGGCTGCCGGCGCTCCGCTCGCCGGACTACCGACGCTTCCTGGCGGGTGTCTTCGTCTCGAACATCGGCTCCTGGATGCAGAGCACGGCCCTGGGGTGGCTGGTGCTCGGGCTCACCAACTCGCCGGCCCTGCTGGGCGTGACCTCGGCGGCCTCCACGGCCCCGGTCCTCCTGCTGTCGCTCTACGCGGGCGTCCTGGCGGACCGGGTGGACCGGCGGCGGCTCCTCTCCGGGAGCCAGATCGCCCAGGGGCTGTTCGCCGCTCTGCTGGCGATCCTCACCATGACCCACGTCATCGCCTTCTGGCAGATCCTGCTGCTGGCGGTCCTGGCGGGAGCGGCCCAGGCGCTCGGGAGCCCGGCGTTCCAGGCGATCGTGCCGGCGCTGGTCGGCGGCGAGGCGGTGGGCAATGCCATCGCCCTGAACAGCGCGCAGTTCAACCTGAGCCGAGTGATCGGCCCGGTCGTCGCGGGCGTGCTCATCGGGCTGGTCGGCGAGGCCACCAGCTTCTGGCTCAACGCGGTGAGCTTCGGGGCCGTGGTCTACGTGCTGGCGATGATCCGGCTCCCGCCCAACGCCGAGTTCGACCGCGTCGAGCAGAGCGTCTGGGGTCACCTGGTGGACGGGCTCACGTACGTGCGGCGGGACCGCGTCCTGCAGTACCTGCTGCTGCTGGCAGCGGTGCCCACCATCTTCCTGATGCCGTACCTGACGCTGCTGCCGGTGTTCGCCAGGGACGTGCTCTCGATCGGGGCCCCCGGCCTGGGGCTCCTGACAGCCTCCATGGGGATCGGCGCGCTCACGGGGGCGCTCGTCGTGGCAATCCTGCGGCCGGGTGGCGGCGACGGCCGGCTGATGCTGGGCGGGCTCGCGGTGATGATCCTGGGCGTGGTCGCCTTCGCGCTCTCGCGCTGGGTGCCGTTCTCCTGCCTCGCCCTCGCGGTGGCGGGAGCGGCGCAGGTCTGGTACTTCACGAGCGCCAACACGCTGGTCCAGCTGCTCTCGCCGGGCCGGCTGCGGGGGCGGATCCTCAGCCTCTACGTGCTGACGTCCTTCGGCGTGCAGCCGCTCGGGAGCCTGGGTGCCGGGGCTTTGGCCCAGGTCGGAGGCGGGCCCCTGGCACTGGTCGCGTGTGCCGCCGTGGCCGCGGTGGGAGGCGTGGCGACCGTGGTCGCCTGCCCGGAGCTCGTGGGGCTCCACGGAGAGACGCTGGCGCGCCGCCGCGTGACCGCCTGAGCCCGGACCCGGCCGGGACGAGGCCCGCACGGGGCGCGGATGCCGCGCACCGATCGTGGCGCGTGTCGGCCCCAGCAGGCACACGCGGCAGGCCCGGATGGCGCGTGGCGCGCGGAAACCCGGCTCCTGCGTGCAACCTTCGGCGGTCCGCGTGCCTCAAGCAGGTGTACGGGTCGCACGCGCGGCCCGACCGACACGGCGGGCTGCCGGCAGGGCGGCCGACCGTCGCGCACGGGAAGGAGCGATGAGATGCAGATGCGCCTGGGGCACCGGCTGACACGCGGGGTGACGCTCGCCGCGATCGGCGTCCTGCTGGCCGGCGGCGCCGCCTTCGGGGCACAGGTGGTCGCGGACCACGCGCCGGCCGCGGGCTCGTCGTCGCACACGGGCGATGGCACGTCCACCACGGGGAGCCCACTCCGGCTCCAGTTGGCCGGCTCGTCCGTGGAGACTGCGGAGCCGACGGAGACACCGGATCCGACGTCGACGCCCGAGGCCACGAACGCTCCCGAGCCCACGGAGACCCCGGACGCGGTGAAGGCGGCGGAGCCGACCGGGACGCCCGAGGCCACGGAATCCCCCGAGCCGACCGAGACCCCCGAGCCGACCGACCGGCCCGACGGCGCGGAGCGCGCCGCCGCGACCCAGACCCCGGCGCCGACCGAGACCCCCGAGGCGACCGGAGCCCCGCGCGGCGGCGACGGATCGGGCGATGGATCGGGAGACGGATCCGGCGGCGGCCAGGCCGGGGACTGAACGCCGCTGTCCGGTACGATCGACGGCGTGGACGACCGCGCCCTCGTCGACGCCGCGATCCGCGGGGACCAGCACGCGTTCGAGCAGATCGTGGAACGGGAGACGGCCGGGGTGTTCCGAGCCTGCTACCGGGTCCTGGGCCGGGTCCACGATGCCGAGGACGCCACGCAGGAGGCGTTCGTGACTGCCTACCGGGCCCTGGGCACGTTCCGGGGTGACGGCACGCTGTCCGCGTGGCTCGCCCGCATCGCGGTCCGCGTGGCCCTCCGGGCGGCGATCCGGCGCCACGAGGCGCTGCCGATCGGGGATGCCGCGGGAGCCGGGCTGCCCGCCGGCGACGAGGATCCAGCGGACGGCGCACTGGAGGCCGAACGCGGGCGGATCGTTCGGGCCGCCGTCGCGGGGCTGCCGGATCCCTACCGCGAGGTGGTGGCGCTCCGGTACTTCGCCGATTGCTCGCTGGTGGAGATCGCCCGGGTCACCGGCCGTCCCCTCGGCACGGTGAAGTCGCACCTTCACCGCGGCCTCTCCCAGCTTCGCCAGCGACTGGGCGTGGAGGTGGCCGCGTGAACGCCACGGGGCGTCGGTGAACGGCAGGACGGCCGGCAGCCCGAACGGGGGCGCGGACCGCGAGCCGCTGGCGGGTGGCCCCGGGGTCCCGGCCAGCACTCGCGCGTCTGCGCCGCCGCCGGGTCTCCCCGACGAACTGGACGACCCGGTGCTGCAGGCGGTGGCGGCGGAACTCGAGCGGTACGCGGGCGCGACGGCGCCGGCCGTCCCGGAGGGGCTCGTGGGCAGGATCCGCGGCGCGATCGCCACGGAGGCACCGCGGTCACCGGTCCGGGCGCTGGGCGACGCGGTGTCCCAGGGCCGCTGGCGTGACGTGCCGGGAGCCCTGGGTGACGTCCTGGGAGCCGCCGCCGGGGTCGGGCGGCCGCTGGCCCTCGCGATCCGCGCAGAGGCGATCGCGCTCATCCTGGTGCTCGGACTCCTGGCGGTGGCGGGCGGGACGCTGGTGGCAACGGGCGCAGGAGTCATCCTGGCGACGCTCTCCGCACCGGCGCCGGTCCCCGTCGCCCCGGTTGTGATCGCCTCGCCGCCCGGCTCACCGGCGCCCACGCCGACCGTGTCCCTGCCGGCGTCGACCCCCGAGGCCGTGCCCGGGAGCACGCCGCGCCCGACGGAGCCCGCGCCGCGTCGGAGCACCGGTCCGACCGTGGAGGGCCCGGCCACGACGCAGCCGACCGCCGGTCCGGCATCGACCGGGCAGCCCCGGCGCACGTCGCCGGAGCCTTCGGTCGAACCCGCGGCGCCCTCCGACGGGACGTCGCCGGAATCCTCGGTCGAGCCGGCCGGGTCGTCGGCGGAGCCGGCCGGCTCGGACGGGGACGCGAGCGCGGAGCCGACGGCGGGGCACTGAGCCGCGGCGACGCCCCGACGACGGGCGGAGCCCCGTGCCGATGTGCCGGTGACTTGCCGGGCCGGTGCGGGACCAGTACGCTGCGGTGCGGTGATCGTCGTGCTCGGCCGACCGCACGCGGTTCGGCCGCCCCTGCAACCTGCCGACGCGCCGCCCGTCCCGGGCGGGCTGTGCGTCGCCATCGCGCGCGCCGCCGTCGGGGCGGGGGCGCGAGTCGAGATCGTGGGCGCCATCGGCGACGACGCCGCGGGCGACGCGGTGGTCGTCGGGCTGGCTCGTGCGGGAGTCGGGCACGCCGCGCTCCTGCGTCAGCCGGTCCCCGCCCGCCGGGAAGGGGCCGTGCCCGGGCAGGCTCCGGCGGTGCGCCTGGACGCCGGAGACGTGGAGCTCGGCCTCGGATACATCCTCGAGTTCGGCGTGCTGGTGCTGGCCGAGGAGCTCGACCCCGCGGCGGAGGCGGCCGCACTCGACGCGGCGGCCTACCGGGGGGCACGCGTGATCGCGGTGCTGCCCACCGACGCCACGCCGGGCGAGCGGCTCGCGGCAACCGCGACGGTGGTCGCAGCGCCCCCGGACGACGGCGGCGCGTTCCCCGAGATGCTGGGGCGCTACGCCGCGGAGCTGGAGCGCGGATCGGCACCGGCCGAGAGCCTGGAGCGCGCGGCGGCCTCCGTGGGCTGGGAGCGCCGATCGTGACCCGGACCGGCGCGCGCGGGATCGGAACGCCGGACCCGCCGGCGGCCTCGGCCGGGGCGGCAGGATCCGACGGGGGCACGGCGTCCTTCCCGGATACGCTCGTGGAACTCCTGGAGGCCGTGGAGGCATGGACGCGGACGGCCGCGGCACCGGAACGCGCGCAGCTCTCGAAGGCGCTGGGCGCGTACGCCGCCGCGCGCCAGGTGTCCGGGATCCGGCTCGTGCTGCGAGCGCCGCTCGCCCCGGTCGAGATGGGGGTGGGATCTCTGCGTCGCGCGCCCGCGAGCGTGCGCGGCGGCGGACTGGAGCGGCGCGTGCTCCGCGCGGCGGACGAGTCGGAGGACCTGGGCGAGCTGCTCGTGGACGGCCCGCGGGAGGCGGCGACGGCGGCCGGACGGATCGTCGAGCTCGCGGCCTCGAGGGCGCAGGCGGTGGCCACCGCGCGCGCGAGGGAGGAGCAGCTGGCGGCGCTCGACGATGCCACGCGCGGCATCGCGGGCGTGCTGTCGGCTGAGCGCGTCCTCCAGCCGATCGTGGACAAC
>JAJYGO010000309.1 GCA_021785115.1 Chloroflexota bacterium
CCGTACAGGACCATCGAGGCCACGAAGACCATCCCGTCCGCGCCCGGCACCGGGTTCATGATCGCGACACCGGTGACGATGGCCAGGACCAGGCCGACTCCCGATTCGAGGAGCTGGGTCGGGATCCGCCTCGCTCCCACCCGCCGATCCGAGGACCACACGCTCCAGCGCGACGCTGTGCACCGTCCCGCGCAGCAGCCCGTCACGAAACAGCCCACCCGACCGATCGCGACGGCGAGGAAGATCCCGGGCGCCGCCGCGTCGAGGTAGGCGCCGGTCGGAAGGCCCATCGCGAGCGAGGTGACGACGGCGACGAGGGGAGCGAGCACGATGAACCCGTCCACGGACCAGCCCTGGCCGATCGCCTGGCGCCAGGGTTGACCCTTGATCGCCATGTACCACAGCTTGGCGCCGATGAGGCCGCCCGAGAGCGCGACGATGCTCGCGACGACGCCGCTGGCGACCGGCAGGCCACGCCCCCCGAGGATGACCGCCTGCGTGACGATGGCCAGGATGATGCCAACGACGGCGAGGGCGGTGAACGCGCCGGGCAGGACCCCGGGGGAGCGCGCGAGGGGCGCCAGGAGCGCCCAGCGCGTGGCCACGGGCCCGGACGATCCATCCGTGAGACGCCAGTGGCGCCACGACCACGCGGCCGAGGTCACGGCGGATTCCCGGCGGCCCCGTTCGGCACCGAGCTGCCCGCCGCTCCGCCGTGCGGGCGCTGCGAGCTCCGCGTTGACGATCCACTCGCCTTTGGCGATCCCATAGACCCAGCTCGTGAGCGAGACGCGGCCGGTGCCGGGGACGACGCCCTGGACACTCTCCTCGTGGACGAAGGTCTGCCCCCGGACCGGGGCGCCGTCCGCGCCGACGCGGCGGCCGTGGAGCCGGATCGTGGCGGTGTATGGCTCGCCCTCGTCTCCCGAGTCGAACCAGTGGCTTACGACGAGTGCCTGGGGCTCGGCCGCCTCGACGGCGGACGCCCCGGGGGAGGAGACCTGCCCCCAGGCTGGGCGCGCTGCCACCGTCGCCCCCTGGGCGCGCTGTCGCGCGGCTGGGTTCCCGGCGCCGCGACGCGAGCCCGATGTCCTGTGCCGTCCCACCCGTTGCTGGCCCTCCTTCCTTCGCCCCGCGCCGCGTGACCGCGCCGAAGCGTGCGTCGTGCCGCGCGCGATGGCTCCAGAGGGACGCGGAACCAGTACGACACTACCGTAGCAGATCGCTTCCCGAGGGTCGGGCGGGCGTCGTCGTCCGCCCGACCCTGACCGCGAGCCCTCCGCCGGACGAACGTCCGAGCCTGTCTCGGGTCAGTGCTCGTGCACGAAAGCGCCGGAGCCGTCCTCGGTCCAGCGCGCCGGCTCGTCGCGGAAGATGTCCGCGCAGGAGGGATCGCAGAAGAAGTAGATCCGGCCGTCGACCTCCACCTTCGCGGCGTCGAACGGATCGACCGCCATCCCACAGACGGGGTCGGTGATCGCTGGGATGGTCTCGGTCATGTCCACGTTCCTTTCTGGGTCCTTCTCGGAGGCGGCCGACATGCCGCGCCCGGTCATCAGCGCAGGACCGGCCTGTCGCGCCTCGAATGACGCGCGGAGCCGGGCCGGACGTCGGCTCACGAGGGCACGGGGCGCCCCGCTCGATACCCGGCCGCGGTGACGGCCGCAGCGAGTGCGTCCCCATCGACCTGGCCCGGGTCGTAGGCCACGTACGCGGTGTCCGTTGCCGTGTTGACATACGCCGCGAACACGCCCGCGACCGCGGAGAGCGCCCGTTCGAGCGCGACGGCGTCGCTGCTGCACGCGATCCCGCCGACTGGCACGCGGATGTGCCGTCGGAGCGGGCGGTGAGCCTCGGCGTCCGTCGACGCCATCACTGGGCGAGCTCCCGGCGCAGGTGCCAGACCTCGGCGGGGATCACCATGCGGTCCTGGAGCTGCCGGAACAGGTCCACCAGGTAGGCGACGCGCTCGTCCGCGTTCCGATACGCCTCCGTCTCGGGCGCCGCGACCCGGCGCCGCGCCACGGCCTCGTGCATCTCGGCGGCGAGGATCGCGAGCGCATCGCGGAGGACTCCCGTCGCCCGACCGTCGAGGCGCCAGGGGGAGCGACCTCCAGCGTCCGCGCGGCCGAGGTTCGAGGGCGGGGTCGGCATGGCGTCTGGCATCGACATGGCTGGATTCCACCGCGCCCACCTGAGAGCGCGATGAGCCGTCCCTGCGTCGCCGCTGAGAAGGAGCCGCGTTCCCCAGCTCAGCTTGAAGGGCACCGTGCCGGTTGGCGTGCCAGGTGGCCGAGGAGGTCGCTCCGGGTGATGATCCCGGCCACCGTGCCGCCCGCGACCGCGAGCACGGCCGGCGCGGTGCCCGCGAGTGCGGCGTACGCGACGTCGATCGGGGCGGCCGTGTCGACGACCGGGAGCGGACGGTCCATCACCTCGCCGATCGTCCGTGCCACGATCGCCGGCTCGCGGCGTGCCCGGTCCAGCAGGCTCGCCTCGCAGATCGAGCCCACGAAGCCGGGCAGGGACAGCCCGACCGGCTCCTCCGACACGGGCGCCTGGCTGATCCCGTGCGCCTCGAGGATCGCGATCGCGTCAGCCACGACGTCCGCGGTCCGCGCCACGACGAGCGGCGCGGCGCCGTCGCGCGTCCGTCGCTCCTCCAGCAGGTCGGCCACCCGGGCCGCCGGCGCCGGGTCGAGCAGGAGACCGCGCTCGGCCATCCATTCGTCGTTGTAGAGCTTGGACAGGTACGAGCGACCGCCGTCGGGCAGGATCACGACGACGACGGCGTCCGAACGACCTTCGGCGGTGAGCTCCGTCGCGACGCGGAGCGCGGCGACCATGGCCGTTCCGCTCGACTCGCCGGCGAGGATCGCCTCCTCGCGCGTGATCCGGCGGGCCATCGCGAACGCCTCGCGGTCGGACACGCGGACCCAGCGGTCGATCACGTCGGGGTCGAACGTGTCGGGCAGGAAGTCCTCCCCGATCCCCTCGGTGAGGTACGGCCGGGCCGTGTCTCCCGAGAAGATGCTCCCCTCGGGGTCGGCACCGACGACGACGAGGTCGGGCAGATGACGGCGCAGGAAGTGGCTCGCGCCGGAGATGGTCCCGCCGGTTCCGGCGCTCGCAACGAGGTGAGTGACGTGGCCCGCCGTCTGCTCGAGGATCTCGGGCCCGGTGGTCGCCTCGTGGGCGGCGGGGTTCGCCGGGTTCCAGTACTGGCCGGGTGAGAAGGCCCCTGGGATGTCGCGGGCCAGCCGGCGCGCCACGGAGTAGTACGACTCCGGTGACTCGGGCGGCACGTCGGTCGGGCACACGATGACGTCGGCGCCGTACGCGCGCAGGAGCGCCTGCTTCTCGAGGGACTGCTTGTCCGCCATCACGAAGACGCAGCGGTAGCCGCGGAGGGCCGCGGCGATCGCGAGGCCGTGGCCGGTGTTGCCGCTCGTCGGCTCGACGATCGTGCCGCCCGGTCGGAGGAGGCCGGCCTCCTCCGCGGCCCGGATCATGGGGAGGCCGATGCGGTCCTTGACCGAGCCGCCGGGGTTCAGCATCTCGAGCTTCGCGAGGACGAGCGGTTGGCGGTCGGCGGGACCGAGGTCGCGCATGAGACGGCCGATCCGCACCAGGGGTGTCCGCCCCACGAGATCGAGGATCGAGTCCGCGTAGGTGAGGCCGCGCGCGCGCCCCGCGGGAGCGGCCTGGTGCGGGAACGAGGCGGGAGAGGGAGCGATGGTCACGAGGATGTCCTCCGCGTCCTGGCGCGACCGCGTGGACCCCGGTGAGACCCGGGTCCTGCGCGATCGCGGCGCCTGTGGAGCGCAGACGCTCGGGCCCGACCGGGCGCATCCGATGCGGCCGTGCGGGCAGATCCGAGGATTCGGAGCGTGCCCCGCCCGCGGTCAGGCGGGCCGGGGCCTCGGACAGGTGCAGGAGGCAGCGACGGCTGCAAGCGGTCGGACCGTGACCCGTCGCGGCGCGGCGCGCCCGACCGTCGGGCACGCCAGAGGACGCGGGGCGTCGCCGGCGCGCACAGGATCAGCCCCCGCTCTCGAATGTCGCCCCGTCGACGATCGCGCACGCGCGTCGCGCAGCCGCGAGCTGGCGGGCGATGGCGACGATCCCGAGCGCGTTCATGCCGATCCCGGCGAGGAGGAGCGGCGTCTTCCAGGCGTCGAGGAAGACCGCGGCGGCCGAGAGCCCCAACAGCGGCAGGAGGTCGACAAGGTGATGCGCGCAGCAGGCGAGCATGGCGGCCGCGGACGTCCCCGTTCCAGCGGCCGTGACCGCGACGGCCGCCCGATGACGCCGGTCGACGGAACGGAGCTCGGTGAACAGGGCGACCTGCGTGCCGAAGCCGAGGGTGACGAGGATCACGAACGGGGCGTCGGTGGCCAGCTGCTCGACGGCGTGGCCGGATCCCTGGGCGAGGGTGATGATGAGGAGGTAGGTGCCGAGGAGGCCCGCCGACGCGATGACGCCGATGGCGACGGACCGACCGGCGAGGCCGGCCGGTCGTAGCCGGGGTCGAACGATCGCGGTCACGGGACGGGCGTCCAGCGGAGCACACGCTGGGGCGTGTCGCCGAGGCCGACGAGGACGAGCTCGAACCAGCGAGCTCCGGCGAAGAAGCCTGCGGCATCGCCGGCGAATGTCAGCGTACCCTCACGGTGGTGACCTCCCTTCGGGGCCTGCCACGGCTCCGCGTCGAGGACATCCCCCCGGTCGTTCCGGAGCGTGGCGTCGGCAAGGTCGAGCGCATCGAGATCGACCGAGTGCGTGTCGAGGGCGAGGTCGAAGACGGCACCCGTGCTCGCGCCGCGCCATGCCGCCTCGATCGTGACCGCCCCGGCATCGTCGCGCTGGGTCGTGGCCGCCGCCGAGGGGGCCGGCGAGGTGAGGTTCGAGGTGGGAGGCGGAGCCGCGGGAGCGGCGCCGGCGCCGCCACCGACGACGACGGCCAGCGCCAGCGGGAGGACACCGCGGAGAACGGCCTTCATGGGCGACGACATTCGGGGCTCCGGCTGAGACGCTGCTGAGCGACGCGTGAGAACAGCCGACGACCCCGGCCCGGGACCCGGGCCGGGGTCGTCGCGTGTGGTCAGCGGCCCGGGGTCCCGCCGTGGACCGAGTTCATGAGCGTCCGGCTGCATGCCCCGGCCTGCTGCATCGCGGCGTGCGCGGTCGCCATTCCGTTCGTGTCCATGGCCTGGCCGTTCATCATCCCGCCGGCCTGGCCGTTCATCATCCCGCCGGCCTGGCCGTTCATCATCCCGCCGGGATCTCCGGCGGGAGCCGGCGGCGTGGCCGTGGGCGTGGCCGTGGGGCCCTGGGCGAGGACGAGGCCCGTGCTGCCGAGCAGCAGGGAGCCGCCGAGGATCATGCCGGCAAGGAGCCGGGTGCGCTTCGAGGTCATGGTGGGTCCTTTCTCCTGTCGCCGGCCCGAGGGAGCGGGCCGGGCCTAGACGCCGAGCAGGCGACGCGCCTGCTGGTATTCCGCTTCCGTGATCTCGCCGCGGGCGAACCGGAGCCGGAGTGCCTCGGCGGCGTCGTTCACTGCAGAACGATCGCGGCTCGAGCCCGCGGACGCGATCGCCCAGACGATCGCCACGAGCGCGATCACGCCGATGATCATCCACAGCCATCCGCCGAGGCCCATGCCCCAGCCCCATCCAGCCATCATCGCGAGGTACCTCCGGTGGTTGTCGCAGCAAGTTGACGGGGTTCACGGTAGGAGGCGGGCGTGAAGGCCCCGGGACTGGCTGGCTCAAGTTCACGTCAAGGGACGCGCGCCAGGTGGCGGGTCCGCGGCCACGAGAAGACCGGCTGTGGCTCGGTCAACCCGGCGCTGGGTCGAAGGAGGGCGTCAGGTCGTTGTCGACCTCGCCCCGGTTGTAGCGGGCGATGTCAGCCGCACCTGGGCCCCTGCCGGACGCCGTGCTCCAGCGGACGGGGGAGACGTCGACGATCCGCACGAGGGCGACCCCGCCGCCCTGGCGCAGAAGATCGCGTGCCCACTCGGCGAAGGAGCCGTACGGGATCGAGACGGCAAAGCCGCCCCACGTGCGGACCGCCGGGGTCGGCGATGCCGGAGCGGTGGTGGTGGCCGGTGCTGGCGCGGCCGGGGCACCCGGGGCCCCTCGGTCGGCACCCGAAGAGCCACAGGCGGCGAGCACGAGCACGAGCGTGAGGCTGCCGGCGAGGGCGAGCGACGTGCGGTTCATGAGCCGGCTCCCAGCGGGCACGGCGGGGTCGTGCAGGGATCGCGTCCGTAGAGGAGGTTGAGGCGCCCGGTGTCCGCCCAACGGAGGGTGCGCATCTGCCAGTCCGTGCTCGGATAGCTGACCGGCGCTGCCTGGACGACGGCGTCCGAGTAGGCCGGGTTCACGTGGTGGCCGAGGATGTTCACGTGCCCCATCTCGTTGAGGGTCACGGTCTGGACGTCGTAGGCACCGGTGTCCGAGCCGCAGGTCCGCCCGCCGGACCCGTTCGTCCAGCAGCGGTTGCTGGCCAGCCACACCCACCAGGTCGTGAATGGGTTTACAGCGTCGTCGTGGCGCAGCCCACCCAGCCAGTCTTGCCAGCGCAAGAGGTCTGACCACTCACGTATTCGACGGTGACGTTCGCGCTCGAGCCCGTGGCGTGCTCGAAGTCCGGGCTGCGGTAGGGCGAGTGGCTGATCGTGTTCACCGCGTTCGTCGCCGCCGTCCGCATCCAGCTCGTCGTCGCAAACGACCCGAAGCGCCAGGTGCCCGTGGTGCCCGCCGGCCACGCCCAGCCGAGGAGGGCGGGATCGTATCGGCAGCCGCGGCGGGACCGGGGGACACAACCGCCAGCAGGAGCGCGACCGTCCCTCCCAAGAACCGTCGATTGGTTGTTCCGCGCTCCCTCGCCCCTCCCTCGCTCGTGCACGATCTGCGGGATACTACATCCCCGTCGTACGAGAGGCCGTCATCATGACGCCCTGGCCGGGGCATGTCGACATGTGATCGACTGCACTGCCGTACGTCCGCCAGGATCCTGTCCGGGCTCGTTCAGGGTGGCGTGACGGCCGGTCGGGCGCCGGGCCGGGGCAGGAAGCGTGCCGTGCGGGCGGCACAGGCATCCCACTCCGCGCCGAAGCGGCCCCGGCGCGGCCCGCGGTCACCGCTCCCGGTCGGCAGCCTGCCTGTCCCCGGCAGGACCCTCGATCACGGCCTCGGCCGTCGGGCCCCCAAGGTACTCTGCCCGGCAGCCCCGCGAGCAGAAGTACCAGGTCTCGCCGTCTCGCGCGGCGCTCACCGCCCGCTCGCGCTCGATCGCCATGCCGCACACGGGATCGGTCGCCATCGTGACGATGTCCCGGAGGGCGCCGTCCTCGAGCCACAGGACCCGGTCCGCGATGTCGCGGATCCGCTCGTCGTGGCTGACGATGACGACACTGCGACCCTCCTGCTTCGCCACCGCCCGGAGGAGCCGCATGATCTCGTGGCCGATCTTCGAGTCGAGATTGGCCGTCGGCTCGTCGGCGAGGATGAGGGGCGGGTCGTTGACCAGGGCCCGCGCGATCGCCACGCGCTGCTTCTCGCCACCGGACAACTTCTCGGGCAGGAAGTCGAGACGCTCGCCGAGCCCGAGGTCGGACAGGAGTGCCTGGGCCCGGCCGCGAGCGGCGCGCCCCTTCACGCCGGCGAGCTCCGCCACCACCGAGACGTTCTCGAGGGTCGTCAGCGCCGACAGGAGGTTGAAGTCCTGGAAGATGAACCCGATCTGGCGCAGCCGGATGTCCGGCAGGCGATCCTCGGACATCATGGAGATGGGCATGCCGTCGAGGTGGATCGAGCCGCTCGTCGGCCTGAGCAGCGCGCCCATCATCGACAGGAGGGTTGTCTTGCCGGATCCGGACGGGCCCATGATGAGGACGATCTCGCCGGGTTCGATCGCGAGGCTGACGTCGCGGACGGCGAGGACACCGGTCTCGCCGTCCCCGAACCGCTTGCTGATGTCGCGAACATCGAGGGTGAGTTCGGTCATGCCGGGGCTCCCCTCCGGAAGACGATCGCCGGGTCGACACCGCCGATCTGGCGGATCGGCAGGATCGCTGCCAGGCCGGCGATGACCGCCGCGAACACGGCGACCTTCTCCACCGACGAGGCGGTGATGGCAAGCTGGAGGTCGAGGTCCGTCCAGCCGACGAGGATGGAGAGCGACGCCGTGAACCCAAGACCGACCGCGAGGCCGGCGGCGACGCTGATCGCCGCCTGGGCGAGGACCACGCGGTAGAGCACGCGGTTGCGGGCACCGAGCGCCTTGAGGACTCCGTAGTCCCGCCGTCGGGCGAGCGTCGCCACGTACACGGTGAGGGCCACGACGGCGAGCGCTACGACGAAGCCGACGATGCTCATGATCGCGATGACATCGGCACTCATGTCGGTCACGATCCGCCGTTCCTGGGCCATGAAGTCGGCACGCGACTGCGCGGTCACGCCCGGGACGCGGCGCTCGATGGCGGCCGCGACGCCATCCGCGGATGCCCCGGGAGCGACCGTGACCAGGGCGAAGCTGATGACCGCCGCGCCCCCCCGCATCGCGCGGAAGTCGCCGAAGGAGACGAAGGCGACCGTGTTGACGAGGCTCGCCGTGCCGGACGACAGGCCGACGATCCGGGCCTGCCCGCCGAGCACCTCGACGGTGCCGCCGAGGGCGACCCCCGCCGTTCGCGCGAAGCCGCGGTCGACGATGATCTCTCCCGGGCCGACCTGCGCCGATCCCTCAGCGATGTCCCACGGGCCGCCCGCCGCAGCGCCCGCAGGCAGCCCGATGACATAGGCCACGGCCCGCTCCTCGCCCGCGGCGATCGTGTCGGTGGCCTCGAGGATCGGCGTGATGGTGGCCACGCCGTCGATGGCTCGGACGGCGTCGACGACCGAGGCTGGCAGGGCCGAGGCGACCATGTGGAGGTTGCGGACACCCGCCTGCGCGACCCACACATCGGCCCCGCTGCGTTCGATGTACGTCGTCAGCTGGTTCGCGACCCCCGCGTAGATCGCGTCGAGCGCGAGCGTCAGCGAGAGCGCCAGGGCGATGCCGCCGACCGACGCGGCGAGACGGACCCGATCCCGGCCGAGGTTCCTGCGCGCCAGGAGCACGCCTGCGCCCATCATCGGAACACCTCGGCCGGCTCCAGCCTCGCGATCGAGCGGGCCGGGATCAGGGCCGCGAGGAGGGCCATGAGCAGGCTGCTCGCCAGCACCGCCGCCACCGCCGGCGGCTCGATCGCGACGAGGAACTGGGGGCGCCACGACATGAGCGCCGCGCCGGCGGCGATGGCGAGGCCGATCCCCGCCATCGCCCCGACGATGGCCGCGATGACGGCCTGGATCGCCACGACTCGGTAGAGGGTCCGGTTGCGGGCGCCGATCGCCTTCACCGCGCCGTACTCGCGACGCCGCTCGATCGTCGCGGTGTAGATGACGAGGCCGACGACGAGGACGCCGACGATGAACGCGATCGCCACCATGAGCCCGATCGGGGCGTCGAAGACCCGGGCCAGGAGCTTCGCGTCGTTGGCGACGACGTCGGACTTCAGGAGGACGTCTGCTCCCGGGACGGTGAGCTGGCCACGGAGGGCTTCCGGGCTGACGCCGCCGGCGGGGGTCACGAGGAGGAAGCTCCGCAGGCCCGGCGCCCGGAGCAGCGATTCGAGCGTCGTGATCCGGGCGAAGGCGATCGACCCCGCCCAGAACGTCGTGTCGTCCGCCAGCCCGACGACGGTCGCCTGCCGGTCGAGGAGGGTCACCTCGTCGCCGATGGCGATGTCGTGCTGGCGGGCGGTCGTTCGGTCGAGGACGAGCTCGTCATCGGCCCGGGGCTCGCGACCGTCGACGAGCCTCCACGGCCCGCCGCCGCTCGCGGGGTCATAGCCGATGAGGAAGAAGCCGTCCTTGCGCCCGTGACGCTCGAAGATGACGAACTGCGAGACGACGGGGACGACGCGGTCGACACCCGGCGCGGCCCGGATCGCAGCAAGGGAGCCGGCCGGGAGGACCGAGCTCGTGCCGAGGAAGTCTCGGATTCCTTTCTCGGCGACGACGACGCTCCCCGGAGCGTTGTCGAGGTACGCCGAGGCCTGCCGGTAGACGCCGGCTCGGTAGCCGGCCAGGAGCAGGATGAGGCCGACCGAGACGGCGACGCCGAGGACGCTGAGGAGGAACCGCGTCCGGTCCCGGAAGAGGTTGCGACGGGCGAGGAGCACGGGTCACGCCTCGTCCGGGCGCCCGGGCCACCGGGCTGCCCGTCGCGCCGGGCTGCGCGATGCGCGCCTCGTTGCCATGCCGCAAGCGTCGGGCGTGACTCTGAGCGGTCGATGAGGCGCGCGTGAGATCTCGCGCCCACCATGCGACCCGTCCCCCAGCCCCGACGCATCTCGCTCCATCCTCGGCGGCACCTCCAGTCGACGCGGCCGGAGGGGCTGCGGTCACCGGCCACGAAGTGCGGCATCTCGACGACGAACGTCGTCCCGTGGTCGGGCCCCTCGCTTTCCGCCCAGATCCGGCCGCCCATCGCGTCGACGAGGGCCCGGGCGATCGCCAGTCCGATCCCCGAGCCGCCGAGCGCCCGCGAGCGCGAGGGGTCGACCCGATAGAAGCGCTCGAAGACGCGCTCCCGCTGCTCCGCGGTGAGGCCCGGACCCTCGTCCTCGACGAAGAGGCGGATCCGGTCGGCGGCAGCTCCCGCGCCGATGATCACCCGGCTCCCGGCGGGGGCGTACCGGAGGGCGTTGCTCACGAGGTTGTCGAGTACCTGCGCCAGGCGGTCGG
>JAJYGO010000252.1 GCA_021785115.1 Chloroflexota bacterium
CGATGGCGGCGATCGACGCGATCGCGATCGAGGAGGTGGGCCAGCCGCTCCTGCTCGCAAGCTGAGTCAGCCAGGACGCGAGGACGACGCTGTTACACACGTCGTGGGACTTGACCGCCAGCCCGACGGCCACCATGCGAAGCGCCGTCTCATCGCCCCGCGGACCCTGCCGCGGCGAAGTCCCGCTCGCTACACTCGACACGCGTCCGCTCACGGGGGGAGTTGATGCGAAACCGCCAGGACGGCCCGAGCCCTTGGGTCCCGCGGTGCCCGACCCCCATCTCCCCAGCGGCGGCGCCCCTTGGTTGAGGCAAACTTCCTCGCGGCTGTCGCCCGTCAGGCGGCGGTGGCGATGGCGCCGGCGCTGCCGCGACTTCGCTTCGAGCAGGTGGGCGACGGCGGGTTCAATGTCTCGGACCCCCTCGAGGGGGTGACTGTCGCCGTCGGCATTCGGGAGCCTGCGCCCGGCCGCAGGGTCCTGAGCGTCTGGGCGCTGCCGCCCGACGTTCGTCCGATGGACGCGACCGCGGGCCAGCTTGCCGATTGCCCCGTCGCCCTCGCCACCGCCGCTGCCCGGCCAGACGCCACAGCGGCGTGGGTCGCGCACGCGATCGTCCAGGTGCGCTCGGCGGCGATCGCCGGGATCGCTGCCGCGAGGCAGCGGACGCAGCGGGAGCGCGACGAGCAGCAGCGTCTGGCGGCCGAGGAGCTCGCCCGCCAACGGGAGCGCGAGGCGCGCGAGGCGGTCGAGCGCGCGGCAGCGGCAGAGGCAGAGCGGCGCGAGAGGGCGGACCGGCTTCAGGCGGAGCAGGCCGCGCGCGCCGCCCGGAGGAGCGCGCTCCTCGCTCGGGTCCGGCGCGCTCTCGACCGGGACTTCCTCGGCGCCGAGGAGGTGCTGCGCGAGGACCCGGATCGGGACCTGCTTGCGCCCGGCCAGTTTGACCGGCTGCGCCGATCGACGGTCCAACGATGGTCGCGCCGCCACTCCGTCGCCCTCGATCCCGAGCAGGCCATGGCAGTGGCCGCCGTCGGGAGGGATCTGAAGGTCACGGCCCGCGCTGGCAGCGGCAAGACGAGGACCCTCACCGCGCGCGCCATGTTCCTGGAGACGCACTGCGGGGTGGCGCCCGGCGAGCTGCTCCTGCTCGCCTTCAACCGCGAGGCAGCCAGGGAGATGCGCGGCCGGATCGCGGACACGGTGGGGACGGACTCCCCGCACGTGATGACCTTCCATGCGCTCGCCAACGCGATCGTGCAACCGGACCAGGACCTGCTCTACGACGACGACTCGCAGGGCGCCCTGTGGTTGAGCCGGGCCGTCCAAACAGTGATCGACGAGCACCTGCGCTCGGACCAGCACCGGCCCAGGATCCGCGACCTGATGCTCTCGCACTTCCGCGACGACTGGGAGCGGATCGAGAGGGGCGGGTTCGAGCTCCCGATCCCGGAGCTCCTCGCGCACCGCCGCTCGCTCCCGCGCGAGACGCTCGGCGGCCAGTACGTCAAGTCGTACGGCGAGCGCCTGATCGCGAACACCATGTTCGAGCACGCGATCGACTACGAGTACGAGCGCAACGTCCGGTGGGACGGCGTCAACTACCGCCCAGACTTCACGATCCTGACGGGGCCGCGGTCCGGCGTCGTGATCGAGTACTTCGGGCGCGCAGGAGACCCGGACTACGACAAGGGCTCCGAGGCGAAGCGGGAGTTCTGGCGCCGGCGGGCCGGGTGGACGCTGCTCGAGTACTCGCGGGAGGAGGTGGCCGCCTCCGGCCCGGAAGCCTTCGCGGCGCGACTGCTCGGCGACCTCGCCGCAGTCGGCATCCCCGGACGCGCGCTGACCGAGGCCGAGATCTGGGAGCGCGTCAAGGACCGCGCGATCGACCGCTTCACGAAGGCGATGACCGGCTTCGTTGGGCGGGCGAGGCGCCTCGACCTCGACCCCGACGGCCTCGGCGCAAGGATCGCGGGCCACGGGGCGATCAGCAGGGCGGAGGCGGCGTTCCTGGACGTCGGACGCTCGGTGTTCAAGGGGTACCTCGAACGGCTCGCCGATCGTGGCGCGGAGGACTTCGACGGCCTGATGTGGCGTGCCGTCCGGAAGGTCCGGGACGGCGAGACAGGGTTCGTGCGGGATCGCGGCCGCGAGCACGGCGACCTGGCCCGGCTGCGCTTCATCCTCGTTGACGAGTTCCAGGACTTCGCGCCCGTCTTCTACGAGCTGCTCGACGCGGTCCGCCGGGCGAACCCCACGGTCGAGTTCATGTGCGTCGGCGACGACTGGCAGGCGATCAACGGATGGGCTGGCGCGGACCTCGCGTACTTCCGGGACTTCGGGCGGTGGTTCCCGGGAGGGCGGGCGCTGGCGATCACGACGAACTACCGCTCCACCGACTCGATCGTCACGGCCGGCAACGCGGTCATGCGCCGCCGCGGGAAGCCGGCGCAGGCGAAGGCCGGGGCAGAGCCGGGCCGCCTCCGGGTCGCCTGGCTGGACGGGTTCCAGCCGACGACCCTTGAGCTCCAGCGCCATGAAGGCGACGAGCTGACGCCCGCCGTGCTCAGGCTCGTGTGGCCCATGCTGGAGGCGGGCAGGTCCGTGGCCCTCCTGTCGCGACGCAACCACATAGACGCGTACGTCCGCTACGGGGAAGAGGCGCGTCGGTCCCCGGACGGCCTCGAGCGGTTCCAGTCGCACATCCGGTCGTTCCTCCCCGCGGAGGTTCGGGAGCGCCTCTCGATCTCGACCGCGCACAGGTACAAGGGGAAGGAGAGCGACGCCGTCATCGTGCTCGACGCCGTGGACGGCGCCTACCCCCTGATCCACCCCAACTGGGCCTTCCTCCGCGTCTTCGGCGACCGCCTCGACTCGATCGTCGAGGCCGACCGCCGCCTCTTCTACGTCGCCGTCACGCGCGCGCAGCACGATCTCGTGCTGCTCAGCGAGTCGGACCGCCCGAGCCCGTTCCTGGTGAGCCTAAGGTCCGGCTCGCCGTGCGAGCAACTCTCCTGGCCCGGCATGGGCCGGGTGCCCTCGCTCGACGGCGAGCGAGTGGAGGTGAGGGTGAGCGGGTACCGGGTCAGGGACGCGCTCAGCGCCCTCCGCTATCGGTACGAGCCGCGTCAGCGGCTCTGGTGCAAGACGTTCCCCCGGGCCGCGTTCCGGCTCGCGGCACTCGTCGCGCAGCCCTGGAGCAGCGGATGCGACTCGATCACCGTCTACGACGAGTCAGGGACTCTGCTCGAGAGTTGGTCGCCATGGCTCGAGCCGACAGGCTGACCGCCCCGCTGAGGCCATTGGGTGGACTTCTCCGGCGCACCGGCCGGTGATGGTCTCCGGTCCGCGTCCCAGGAAGGAATGGAAGGGTTCACTACCCCCTGGCTGGGACGCGGCCTCTCCTGCGGCGCCGATCCCTTTACGCCGCCCCGAGGCGGCCGAGGCTAGCGCCTCGCCGCCAGCCGGCGGATCGCCTCGCTGACGGGCTCGCCGTATTCGACGGCGTCCGCCACCCAGTCCCCGAGCAGGTCGGCGGGCGTCTCGATAGGCACGGCGCTCACCCGGACGTCGCCGTAGGGGTAGTGCTCCTCGAGGTACGCCGCGATCGCCTCAACGTCCTCGTCCGGCAGGTCCTCGAGCACCCACTCCATTGGATCCCCGCTGTCGTCGAGGTAGCTGACCAGGACCACCGCTTCGCCCGCTGCCGCCATCGCACGGCCTCCTCTCCTTCGGCGGCGCCCGTTGCGCCGGCCGCGAGCGTCGGCAGGAGCGCCGCTGGGTCAAGGGCGCCCGGCGGCCGGCCCGGTCGGCCCGCCAACCGCGCCGTCCGGCCCACGTGTGCCCAAGCAGCCGGGATTTGCGCGCACGAGTTGGCGATCGCGTGGTCTCCGCTCCCAAGCAGGCCGCCGGGACGGAGCGGACGGGGGCCGCCACCCATCGCGGGCAAGGCTGCCTCAGCGGAACCGCGGCTGGCAGTCCATGCAGTAGACCGAACCGCCGAAGCGTTTCGGGTTGTTCCAGCAGAACTTGACCACGGCGAAGGACACGGCCTCGCCGCACGAGGCGCACCGGTGCCCGGACCCCCGCCGCTGGGGCGAGAGGGCGCCGGCCGGGACGGGGGCGGCGTCCGAGGCCACCTCGATGTCGGGCCGGGCCGCCGGCGGCCCGGCGGCGATCCCGAACCTCGCGCCCCAGTCGACGGCCGCCGGCCGGTGGAGCACCGCGAGGTCGCGGGCGAACGCCTCGAGCCCCTCCTTGCCGATCACCCGTGACAGCTTCCACGCCGGGACGGCGTCGAACGCGTCGAGCAGCCGGGTCTTGAGCTGCTCGACCTTGAGCACCTCGTCGAGCCCGGGGACGGCCCGCTTCGGTCGCCCGATCCTGGCGCCGTTCGACACGAGGACGAGGCTCCGCAGGTCCGGCCGCATCGCCACGAGGCCGAGGCGGCGCGGGAGCCTGACCTGGCCGTCGTCGAGCACCCGCCCGAGCAGCACGACGTGGCGGTGGTTCTGCTCGACCGGCGACGGGATGCCCTCGCTCCGCCCCTGCCACCAGCGCGACCACTCGCCGTGCTCGTTGACCGACACGCCCTCGGCGAAGTGCTTGCTCTCGCAGACCCAGACCTCGCCCAGGCGGTTGATGATCAGGTGGTCGATCTGCGCGGCGAACCCGCGGTGCTCGACGCGCAGGTCGTGGATCGTCGCCCAGTTCTGCGACTGCCCGAAGTGGAACTCGATGTCGTACGCGGCGTCGCGCTCGGCCTTGTCCCCGGCGCGGACCCGGCGGACCTCCGCCTCGATCCGCTGCCGGGTCTGGGTCGCCACCCCGGGCCGCGCCACGAGCGCCTCCAGCGCCGCGATGTCGGCCTCGTGCCCCGCCGCCGACTTGATCAGCATCGCCCCCCGCTCCTCCCGCAGTTCGCCGCGCCAAGGGTACCGTGGGGGGTCGCCGGCTGGCGCCCTCTGGTGAGGTCGTGTGCGCGGAGCCCGAGGCCCACTCGTGGGCGGGCGAGCGCGGGATAAGCGCGGCATAAGTGCCGCGTCGGACGATAGCGGTGCCCCTTCCGCCCCATCCTCTCCTGAGGCCGGCCTGGCGGCGCAGCGGCGGAGGACCGAGGCACTCCGCCAATGGGAGGTAGCACGCCCGACAGGCCGTCCTCATGCTTGCCCGGCCGCACACCGAGCACGAGGAACGGAGCCAGGCTTGACGCCATCAGGGAGATCGCGCTCCGGGGCCGCAGCCATCGTAGCGCCCGCCCAGCCCCCGTTCCTCGGCGTTGTCGTGGCCGTCTACACGGTTGTCGGGGTTGCGGCCGGGGCGGCCGCCGTCCTGCTGTTCCCAGTCGGGTCCGGCCTCGCCGCGCCGTTCGGCTGGGCGGGCCCGTGGGCTCCCCGGCTCGCGGTGGTGTTCTGCATCGCGGTTGCCGAGGTAGCGTGCAACGTCGGGGGGATCGATGGCCCAGGCGTCGTCGTCACTCCGGGCACCTCGACGCTGGTGATGACCGCCGCATTGGGCGGCCCTGCCGCGGCTGCCGTCGTCGCGGCGGTGGGCGTGACAGAGCTCCGGGAGGTCCGGGGCGTGCCCTGGTACGGGATCCTAGCCAACCACGGTGCAGGCGTCGTGGCGTGGGTGGCGGCCGCCGTCGCCATGCGCCTCGTGGCGGGCCCGTCTGCGGCCGCGGCGTCGGCTCTGGTCGGGCTCACTGCCGTGGCGGCCGGCTCGATTGTGGCCGCGCTGATCGAAGGGATGATGGCCGCTCTGCTCTACGCGGCCAGGACGGGTCGGCGGCCGCTCTCCGCGTTCGACGACGTTGGAGGGGACGTCGCCGTCGAGCTCTCGGCCTCAGCCAGCCTCGGCTGGCTCACCGCGCAGGCATACGCGCTCGCTGCCTGGTGGAGCCCTCTCCTGCTCCTCGTCGGCCTCGTCGCAGTCTCGCGGTCGCTGACCCGCCGGCGGGATACCTGGCAGCTCCGCCACCACCCGCTCACGTCGCTCCCCAACGGCCTTGGGCTGCGGGAGAGGGCCGCCGCCATGAGGGGTTCCCTCCGGGGCCTCGCGGTGTTGTACCTCGACCTCGACGGTTTCAAGGCGGTAAACGACGACTACGGCCACGCGGTCGGCGACGACGTGCTCCGCGCCGTCGGCGGGCGGCTCCGCGCCGCGTGCCGCCCGGGCGACGTCCTTGCACACCTCCACGGCGACGAGTTCGTGGTCCTGGCCCCCGGTGTGGTTACCGACGCGGATGCCGGGGCTCTCGCCGCGCGCTTGGTCGCGGCCGTCGAGCCGGCGATCGAGCACGAGGCCGGCGTGCTGCGCGTATCGGCGAGCGTCGGGCACCGGATCGTGGCGGACCCGGCGATCCTGGAGGCGGCGATCCGCGAGGCCGACCGGGCGATGTCCGAGGCCAAGGCCGCCAAAGGGAGGCGGCGGGGCGACGAGCAGCGGGGTAGCCGGAGGTACTGAAGGCCAAGGAACCACCATGGGTGGGCTCGGGACGCCGTGCGTCGCGAGCGAGTTCGATACGAACTCACCTCCTGCACCGGGTGCGACCCACGGCGCACGAAACTGGCGTCTCCAGCGCTCCCGGCCCCGGTCGGCGTACGTGACCGGGGTGGCGGCAGCAGCCGAGGCCGGAGCCGTGAGAGGGGCCCGCGGCTCGGTCCCGCAGATGATCTAGACACCTCTGCAGCACAGCCCGGGTCGCCGAGGCGCTGCCCCCGTAGTAGGGCTACGGCACAGCCCGCGCGTGCTCGGCGAAGAGGGCGAGCGCGTTCGCCAGCTGCATCTGGCGCGGCGTCCGCGCATGGACCCGGAGCAGCTCGGGGCTGGCGACGACGACCGCCACGCAGCGCGCCCGCGAGGTCGCCACGTTGAGGCGGTTGAGCGAGTAGAGGAACTCCATGCCGCGCGGGGCGTCGGCCTGGCTCGACGACGCCATCGAGTAGACGGAGAGGGGCGCCTCCTGACCCTGGAACTTGTCGACCGTCCCGACGCGGGCGCCCGCGGGGAGCGCGGCCCCGAGCAGGCCCACCTGCGCGTTGTACGGCGCGACGACGAGGACGCCGTCGAGGCCGAGCGCGTGCAGCTTGCCCCTTGCGTCGGTCCACGACCAGCCGCCGCCCGCGAGGTCCCGGACGAGCCGCGCGACGGCGTCGGCCTCCTCGGGCGAGTCGTTGGCGTTGCCCTCGTGCGGGACGAGGACCAGGCGCACCCCGGCGCCAGCCAGGTCCATGTCGCCGAGGTCAGCGCCGCCAGACCCGACCAGCGCCTGCCGCTCGAGTCCCTCGATGGGCTCGAGGCGCCCCTCGTAGAACGCCTCGGACGTGAACGCGCAGACCGACGGGTGGAGCCGCCGGGTGCGCTCGAGGAAGATGCCGCGCTCGGGCGGCATGGTGGCCGCGCCGTCGAGCAGGTGGGCGAGCGCCGACCGCTCGACGCCCGGCGGGTGCGAGCCCTTGACGGGCTGGTCGAGCTGCTGCGGGTCGCCGAGCAGGACGATCGACGACGCCGCCGGCGACGCCGCCACGGCGTTCGCGAGCGACATCTGGCCCGCCTCCTCGACGATGAGCACGTCCAGCAGCCCGGCGAACTCCGGCCGCGACCACAGCCAGGCCGTCCCGCCGACGACCTCCAGCTCGCCCGCCGCCAGCGCCTCGGCCGCCTCGGCGTTGTCCTTGAGCCTGCGCGCCCCCGCGAACGCGGCGCTGCCGTCCCGATCCGTCCGCTGGCCGATGCGCGGGACCCGCAGACCCTCGCGCTCGGCGATCCCCGCGATCTCCTCGAGGAGGTGGCCGATCACCTTGTGGCTGTTGGCCGTCACGCCGACGCGCCGGCCCGTCGCCGCCAGCGCGATCGCGATACGCGCGCCGATGTACGTCTTGCCCGAGCCGGGCGGGCCCTGGACGGCGAGGTAGCTGCGGTCGAGCGCGAGCGTCGCCGCGACGGCCGAGTCCACGGCGTCGGCCGCCTCCTCCCTGATCATGGAGCCCGGCGCCTGGCCCGCCCGCGGCGCCTCGCGGAGGAGCAGGTCCCGGGCGGCGCGGTACGGCCCGTCGCCGCGGATCCCGGCATCGGCGACCCAGGCGGCCACGCGCTCGAGGCTCCCCTGGACCTCGGCCGTGGACACGAAGTCGTAGGGGAGGACCGCCCGGATCGCGGCCGGGTCCTCGAGCGCGGCCCGCTTGAAGTCGATCGTCCGGGCGGCCTCGTCGACCGCGACCACCTCGCCTGGGTTGGAGCCGTCCTGCGCCCGGACGCCGCCGCCCACCTTGACCTCGTGGTCCTGCTCGGGGAAGCGGTAGCGGTAGACGGTCGACCGCTTGACCGTCCCGACCTCGCCGACGAACTCGAGACCGCCCAGCGGCTCCCTCTCGGCGACGCGGTCCTCGTCGGACAGGTCGTTGAGGAAGTGGAACCAGCGCTGCCAGAACGACTTCTCCTCGCGCCGGTGGAACCACAGGAGGTTGGCGAGGAGCCAGCGGGCGTGGGCCTCGGGGTCGTCGCCGTCCCTGCCGCCGGGGGCGAGGCGCTCGGCGAGGTCGGCGACGGCCGCCAATCGCTCGGCCAGGGGCTCGGGCGCCTCGGGCTGGCGCGGCGTCAGGCGCGGGACGTCGGAACCGAGCTGCGCCGCGAGGGCGGGCCTGACCGCCGCCTCGAGCCAGTCCCGCAGGAGCATCGTCGAGACGACGTCGTCGCGGTTGTACGACTCGATCCGGTCCAGCGTGTCCTGGCCGTGCTCGCCCTCGATGCCCTGGAGCCAGGCCTCGAACGCGGCGATGGAGCTGCCCGCGTCGCGCAGGTCGACGACGCGCTCGAAGCCGTAGAGCTTCTCCAGGCGCTTGATCGAGTAGCTCTCGACCGACGCGCGGATCCCCTGGCGGACGACGTGGTACAGGTCGACCAGCGTGCCGGCGCGCAGCAGCGCGTCCACCTCGTCCTCGCGCGTGCCGTGGCGGCCCATCAGGCGCTTGAGCGCGGTGGGCTCGTAGGGCGCGTAGTGGTAGATGTGGATCGCGTCGTCCTTCGCCAGGCGGTCCTTGAACAGGTCCATCAGCCGCTCGAACGCGGCGCGCTCGGCGGCCTCGGTCACCTCGCCGTCCGGGTCGCGCGACCAGAGCGCGTGGAAGGCCGGGCGCGGCTGGCCGTCGGCCCCGGGCTCCATCACCCCCGGCTCGAGCACGCCGAACAGGTAGTCGATCCCCTCGTCGCCGGCGTACGGGTCGCCCTCGATGTCGAAGAACAGGTCGCCGGGGCGCGGCTCGGGCAGCGCGAGCAAGCCGCGGTCGGGCTCGAGCGTCCCGTCGCGGAGGCACGGGGGATCGGCCAGCTCCCAGAGCCGGCCGCCGCCCGGCGACGCGTCGCGGACCTGGATCGCCGCCTGGCGCTGGACGCGCTCGAGGCCCTGGGTGCTGACGCCCTCGAGCCGCGGCACCAGCGGCAGCGCCAGCCGGGCGAGAGCCGTCCGCGTGCCCACCCCGCGCTCGGCCAGCGCCCGGCGCTGGCGCGACGTGATCCCAGCCACCACCGAGAGGTGGTCGTCGGCGCGGCGGCGCCTGGTGCACACCTCGTCCCAGCGGCAGACCTCGCAGTGCTCGACGGGCTCGGGGTAGGTGCCGGGCGGCGGGTCCGCGGGCTCCGCGGCGTCCACGTGCGCCACGAACAGGCCCTTGGCGAGCCGGTAGTAGGCCATGAAGTCGGCCACGCGGTAGGTCGCCGTCTCGCGCGCCCTGCCGCCGAGCACGACGTGCAGGCGCTCGGGCTCCGCCCCCTGGATGCGGGTGAGGCCCTCGAGGTACGAGCAGATCTGGAGGACGGCGCTCGCCTTCACGTGGCGGGCGAGCTTGGTGTCGGCGACCTCGTAGCTCCAGTCGCCGAGGCCGCTCGGCTTGTCCACGCGCAGCAGGAAGTCCGCGTGGCCTCGCCAGCGGCCGTCGAAGAACGTGGCCTGGTAGACGACGTCGGC
Source organism: Chloroflexota bacterium (assembly GCA_021785115.1). The sequence goes on from JAJYGO010000252.1 coordinate 9,960, forward strand.
GCCCGCGCGGAGCGCGCGCTCGGTCTCGGCCGCGGCGGCGCGCAGCTGCTCGGCCCGGTCCGCGATCGAGCCGTCGAGCTCGATCCTGGTGACCGTGCGGCCGGCCACCTCCAGGTCCGCGAGGTACCGCGCCTCGTGCTCGAAGCCGCGCCTGCGGATCACCTCGAGCTCGGGGTCGTCACGGTACGGGCGCTCGATGAGGCCTGCGAGGCGGGCGAGCTCCAGCCCGGTCAGGTGCTCGCAGGCGAGGAAGCCGACGAGGTCGGTGGCGGCGAAGACGCGGGTCCCGTCGAGCAGCTGCATGCGCGCATCAGCCTACGCGGCGCCGTGACAGCTCAGGCGTCACTCTGCCCGTCCCCCTCCAGATCCCGTGCCGCGATCAGGCAGACCTCGCGCATGCCGGCGCAGTCGTGGGCGTTGTGCTTGAGGAGGCGCGCCCAGCGGGCCCGCTGGCGGGGCGTGGGCGGCCGCCCGCCGGCGAGGGTCGGCGTGATCGCCCGGATCGTGTCGCCGACGTGGCCCGGGCCGGCGCCGGGCGGGACCGGGTAGCCGACCAGCTCGAGCCAGGCCGCGAGCGTGCCGTCGGCGGGGCGGTCGGCCGGACGGCAGCGATTGACCCAGCGCTTCGCCACGGCGAGCGCGTTGGCGTAGCGCGACTCGAACCGGGCGACGAGGTCGGGTTCGTCGGCGCATAGGCGGCGCACCACCTCGAGCTCGTGCTCGGTCCACGCGACGATCCGGCGGTCCCGGGCCTCCGCGCGGCGGACGAGCATCTCCACCGCCTCGCGCGCCGGGCGGAGTTCGGGCCCCATCGGGGCGAAGAGCGGGTCGAGGACGAC
>JAJYGO010000153.1 GCA_021785115.1 Chloroflexota bacterium
GGGGACCCCGCACTCGAGGCACACACGGGCCGGCTCCACGCTCCTGGCCGGTGCGGCCCGGCGCAGGAGATTCACCGGTCCCTCCCCGACAGCGGCCCCGCCTCACCGCCGGGTCCGGCCAGCCCGCCGGGTCCGGCCAGCCCGTCGTGCCGTCGTGTGCTCTTCCGCATGTCGTCACCCACGCTGTGCCGTGCATCGCACACGGTGATTGACCCCGGCCCTCGGGCGCCCGGGCACCCAGACCGGGGGACGCGACGACCATCGATACCGTCGCGCGTCCCGGGTCCCGCAGCCACCACCCGTTGGTCACGGCCGGTGACGCAGATCGTCAGGTTCCGCGCGGCCGCGACGCCGAGGCGCCGCGGCTCAGGCGATCGAGAGCACCCGCCGCGGGTTCTCGATGGCCATCCGGTCGATCGCCTCGTCGGGGACCCCTGCCGCACGGAGGCGGGGCAGGTACGTCTCCTGCAGGTAGGTGTACCCGTTGCCGCCGAACGCGTGGAGCTGCAGCGTGTGGCAGACGTCCTGGGAGAGGAGCAGGTGGTCCACGTGCCCGCGATCGAGCAGCTCCCGCAGGATCTGCGCACCGCGAGGCTCCATCGCCGCATCCACGCGCGAGAAGTCCATCCCCAGGAAGTCGAACTCGATCGAGGCACCGCGCTCGAGCAGCGCGAGGTGGTACTCGAGGTACGGGTACGAATCGGCGTGGCCGATCACGATCCGGGTGGGATCGAGCCCCTCCTCGAGGAGGACGCGGAGCTGCACCAGGCCCACGGCCGATTGGGCGGCATGGGTGGTGACGGCCATGCCGGTGGCCTTCGCGGCGCGCGCGACGGCCCGGAAGACGCGCTCCTCCTGGGCGGACATCCACGGCTTGTCAGTGCCGATCTCGCCGATGATCCCCGGCCGGATGCCGGTGTCGCCCACGCCTTCGTGGAATTCCCGGATCAGCTCATCGGCCAGCTCGTCGACGGTCCGGCGGTCGATCAGGGCCTCGGGCGGGTAGTACGCCTGCCGGTACCAGCCGGCGCCCATCACGATGGGCAGTCCGGTCCGCTCCGAGAGGCGGCGCAGGCGGGCCGCGTCGCGCCCCAGGCCGTGGTTGGTGACGTCGACGAGGCAGGTACCGCCCAGGTCACGGAACCGCTCGAGCTCCGGGGCGATGACGTTCTCGTCCCGGATGAGCTCCCAGTAGTCCCAGCGATTCTGGATATGCCAGAGCTCGAGGCCGGTGTGCTCATGGGGCAGCGTGAATCCCAGCCGGCTGGCGGGGATTCTTCCGGTCACGGTCTGGACGAAGGGGCCGGTGGCTGGGTCATGCGCCGTGGGGGGTGCGGGCGGGTGGTCGAGCATGGGGAGATCATCGCCCACCGGTGGGGCCCGCCGCTCGGTGCGCGGGACACCGGGCACATCCGGAGCTGGCTGGGTTGACCGCGCCGGCGGCGGCGCCTCAGCGACGAACGCGGGCCGTGCCGCCACGGACGATCCGCTCCACCTCGTCCCGCGTCACCATGCTGGTGTCGCCCGGGGTCGTCTTCACCACCTTCCCCGGCGACACCACCATGGCCACTCTCGCGCAGGTGCGGGCGCTCGCGGCGGGCCTCCCTACCGATCCGCCGGCCGCGGACAGCTCGACCTTCTGGCGCTGCTGCAGTGCATGGAGATGATCGGGGGAACGCCGCGCACCCGCAGACATGTGCGTGCCGACCGGGCTGCGCGGGTCCTCCGCGTGCTGGACCGGCGGGGATCCGGTCACCCGTTCTTGCCACTCCGGGCGTCTCGCCGCACGTCGCTCGGGCCTGGCGAACCCCCCCGAGCGAGGGGTCTCGCTCGGGCGAGGCAGGTCGTGGCAGAGGAGACACTCGGAGGCCGTCCTGGTCTCGTGGTCGGCCGGCAGGGCGCCGACCTTCGCGGCGACGTGGCACGTGAGACAGTCGCTCTCCCCCGACACAGTCGCATGGGCAGGGATTGGCGGCTGCGCGTCCGGCAGGCGGTGGCACAGCCAGCACACCTGCTCGGTTCGGTGCGCCATGTCCACCGGCAGTGGTGCCGTCGAGCCGTGACAGTCGAGGCACGCCGTGTTCTGCCGCTCTCGGTGGGGCCGTGAGAGCGGGGCGGGCAGGTTGCCGGGCTTGTGGCACGTCAGGCACGCCGTCGCGTGGATCCCGGTGTGGCCGGGTGCCGTGGCGACGAGGCTCTGGGTCGAGTGGCACGATGTGCACTTCGTCCAGCCGTCGAGCGGGTGACCCATCGCGGGGATAGGGCGCAGCCCGATCGCCCCGGCGTTGGTCAGGTGGCATGCACTGCAGTCGGCGTTGGCTGGGACGGCCCCGCCCATTCCCGGCATCACGCCGGCGACCGGCGAGGCGGATGGAGATCCCGGCGACGGGCTCGGCTCCGCGACGGCCGGGTGCGCGCCGGTGTGGGCGAATTCGGGGAGGACGGCGTCGACGAACAGGAAGGCGCCCAGTCCGCACGTCGCCGTGGCCAGGGCGGCGACGGCGAGCCAGTATCCGTATCGAGCGAGTGCCCGCCGGATCATGGATCGTCTCCGAGGGTCTCCGACTCGCGCGTCGGCGCCGCTGACAACGGGCCGGAAGGCTCGACCGCCGGCGTGACGCCGACCACCGGGGCCACGGGGACGGCGTGCTCGTACCCGGGCGCGGCTGTTTCACCGGCGACTGCGACCTCCTGCGGCGCCTCGACCCCTGGGACCCCCGCAACGGACTCCGCGACTTCGAGCTTCGTCTCGGGCTCGGGCCCAGCGAGCATCGGGCGTACGTCGCCGCTCGGTCCGGTCCCGGCCGGCCGGAGGACCGCCGCGACCGCCCACCCCACCCCACCCCTGAGTCGCTCGCGGTAGCCCCGGATCGCCGTCAGCGAGAGTACGGCGTGGACGTCCGTCTCGCCGAGGTCGAGGTAGCGCTCCGCGAGCGTATAGCCGATCGTCACGACCGCGGCCGCGCCGAGGAGGATGCCGATCTCGACGAGCGACGGCGTGTACGCGGCGTACGGTGCGGAGACCACGCCGGACACCGCGGTCGTTGGCGCGATCTGCCCGGCGGCCACGAACGTCAGCCGGTCCGCGAACACGCCGACGATCGCCAGGCTCGCGGCCGCGAACAGGCCCTCCGCCGTCCTCGTCCACGGCAACGCGACGAGGATCAGGGGGATCAGGAGGCCACCGATCACCCGCACGCCCCAGAACTGTGCTGCCAGCGGGCCGGTGACCAGCGCCCCGGTCGCCCGGGCGAGCCCAGGGTCTCCCGTGGCGTATCCGGCGCCGATCCCCCGCGCGACGAGGACGGCGACGATGACGAGCCCGATCGTGAGGACGGCGCGGATGGCCGGGATCGCCGTCGTGCCGGCTCGCTCGAAGCCCGTGAGGTGGAACCGGACGACCGCCCAGAACACGATGCCCAGCAGCGCCGTGCCGGAGAGGAAGGCCGACGCGACCATCAGCACGGGGGTGAACGGTCCGTGCCACAGGGGTCGTGCGGCCAGGACGCCGAAGACGGCGCCGAGCGTCGCCGGGGCGATGACGGCCATGCACGACGAGAAGAGGCAGGCGAACCCGTGGATCCGGGCGTGACCCCGGAACATGCTCCACACCTCGAGGAGCAGCGAGCCGAAGTAGATCCCGTAGAACACGCCCATCCACCACATGGGCGAGGATGGCGTGGGGTTGAACACCGCGCCGAAGACTATCCGCACCGGGTAGTGGAGGTCGAGGGCGATGATTCCGAACGCCGTGGTGAGACAGAGCACCGCGAGGACGGCGTGCCGTCGCTCGAGCGGGCGGAAGCGATCGATCCCGAAGACGGTGCCGAGCGACGATGCGAGGCAGAGCCCACTCGTCGTGATCGCGAAGAAGACGTAGCCGGCGATCAGGACGCCCCATTCGAAGGTCGGTGTCGTGCCCACTCCCTTGTCGCCGGGGGGCAGGCTGCGGGCCGCGGCGATTGCGCCGAGCAGAGCCAGGACGCCGAGAAGGCCCAGCCACATCCAGAGCCCGCGCGGCAGCTCGAGCACCTCGACGCGGACGGCGCGCCACGCCAGGCGGACATCGGCCGGCAGGCGACGGCCGGAGACGCGGACGCTCATCCCAGGTCCTCGCCTTCGAGCCCCAGGTAGTGCACGCGCGGCCGCGTGCCCAGGGCCGCCTTCATCACCTTCGTGTTGCTCTCCCGCAGGATGGTGCTGACGCGGCTCGACGGATCGCTCAGGTCGCCGAACATGCGTGCGCCGACCGGGCAGACCTCGACGCACGCCGGCTGCAGGCCACGGGCGATGCGGTGGTAGCAGAACGTGCACTTGTCCGCCACGCCGGCCGTCCCCCGCGGCGTGCGTTGCCCGGCCGGCACGAGGTACCGGGCCCCGTACGGGCAGGCGACCACGCAGTACCCGCACCCGATGCAGCGATCCGCGTCGATCAGGACGACCCCGTCGGCGGTTCGGTACGTGGCGCCGACCGGACAGATCTCCGTGCACGGCGAGGCCTCGCACTGCATGCACAGTCGCGGGACGAAACGGCTGGCGACGACGACGGCATCCTCCACCGACGCGGCACCGGTCCCGGTCGGCGCCGCGGGGAAGCCGTGGATACCGGCGTCCGGGGAGTCGACCCGGATGGTCCCGTCGGTGGCCAGCGTGTGCCGTTCGATCCAGGTCCGCGTGTGCTCGGCATCGAGCGGCACGCCGTTCTCCTGCTTGCATGCGACGACGCAGGTGCCGCACCCGATGCACGCCGACGCGTCGACCACGAAACCCCAGCGGTGAGCGGTCGCGTCGTACCCGGCGAGGACGGCGTCGGCAGCCGACGTGCCGTCCCGGGCAGTGCCGGCCCGGGCGAGGACCGTGAGCCACCCGAAGATCCCTGCTGCGCCGACGAGAGACGGCACTGCCGCGGCGCCGAGCTTCAGGATCTGCCGGCGCGACAGTCCCCGCGGTGACGGTTCGTCACGGTGACCGGCAGGTGCGGCTCCCGCGGGTGCATGATCGAGCGGCACGGGCTCGGCGGACGGGGGGCCCGGCGGTGGGGACTGAACGGGTGTGGGCTCGGGCGCCGCAGGATCGAGCGTCGCCGGCTCGGGCTGCTGGCGCTTGCCCATCAGCCGCTCTGTGGTCATTGGCGGTTCGCCCCGGGCGCGTGACAGGAGAGGCAGACGGCATCGTCGGCGAGGTCGTGGTCGGCGGGCGTCTTCATCAGACCGTCCGGCGCGTGACATGTGGTGCACGTCGGCAGGCCGGCGAGGGGATGGGTCACCTCGGGAGGTCTGCTGGCCGCAGCCGTGTGCGGGTCGTGGCAGCGGAGGCATGCGGCCCCGCGGTAGTGATCCGAGGGATCGATCTGCGGGAACCCCGGCTCCCGACCCGGAGTCGTGCCGTGGCAGGTGACGCAGATCGAGCTTCCCAGCACGGGCAGGTGCACCAGCACGCCCGGGACCGAACCGGGATGGGCGACGGACGGCACGTGACAGGCCTGGCAGATGAGGTCCGCATGGGCACCAGCCTCCCGGGCGGCCGAGATGTCGCCGTGGCACTGCAGGCAGGCATCCAGCGAGTACGTCGTTGCCCGCCCCATCCACGCCCGGGCGTCGACCTGGATGTGCGGCACCCCGTACCGCTGGTACAGGCTCGACGCGGCGAACGCCGCTCCGCCCATGACGACGGAGATGACGGCCACCCCGACCGCGGCACGGAACCCCGTGCGCGCGGCATGCCACCAGCGGGGCTGCCGCCCGGCGCCTTCGGAGTGCCCGCTCTTGGTCACCGGGCCCTGGCCGCGCACGTCGGGGTCAGCCGCCGGCCGATACGTGGCGCATGTTCCGCCGGATGATCACGGCGAGCGCGAACGGGGTCGCGATGAGGGCAGCGCCGCATACGACCGCGCCTGCGGTCGCGGCGTCAGGCCCGAGCGCGAACAGCAGCGCATGGACCGCCGCAAAGGCCAGCAGCGCGCCACACCAGAGCACGACGGCGGTCAACACGAGCCACGTGAGCACCGGCGCAATGCCGCGCCTGCCGTCCCTGCGCCGCGCGGCCACGAGCCGTTCGACGAGCAGGAGCACCGCGAGCAGGACGCCGATCTGCACACCAATGCTGTCCATGGTGTGTTCCTTGTTCCAGACCTGCCCGGCAGCAGGGGCGCCCTTCGCGGTCACGCTACGGTGCGCGAGACGCCGCCGATACCGCCGATCGACAGGCGGGCGTGGCGACCGATGGCCCCCATGGGGTGGGCCGAGCGTCACTCATTCCGCCCCCTGTGTGGCCTGTACCCTCCCTCTCGACCGATGTCGGGAGGGCGTTCGACGCGGTCGCGTTCATTGAACGCGGCCGTTGGGTCCGTCCTCCCGGTGCGTGGGCGGGAGGGACACGTGCCCGCGGCGACCGAGCAGCGCAACGAGCATCGAGCAAAGGGCGATCGCGACGGCCCGGGGCCGAGCGTCACGGCCGATTTCCGCAGCCTCACGTGGCTGGGGATCGGGCTGCCGATCCTCTTCCTGGTCCTGGTCGAGTCGTTCCGGTTCGTGGTGATCGAGAACGACCCGCTCCAGCGGGCCGAGCACGTGGCGATCGCCGCGGTCACGGCGATCGGGGTCGTCGCCTTCGCGCTCGGCATGTTCCACCTGGTCCGGCAGGCCGAACGAAGGATCGTCCGCCAGAACCGCGAACTGACCGCGATCAACGCCGTCTCCACCGCGATCCAGGGCGAGCTCGGGGTGGAGTCGATCCTCGACGCGGCCCTCCAGGCTGTGGTCGACCGGACCGGTGCCACCGGCGCCTCCGTCGTGGTCTTCGCGCACGACGGCCAGCCGGAGACCGGGCTGGAGCGCGAGCTCAGCCTCGCGCCGCACGCGTCGGTGAGCGCGATCGGCTCGGACCAGCCGCACCTGATCGACATCCCGCTGACCCGCGGGCAGTCGATCGTGGGACGGCTCCGACTTCATCTGCCCGAGGGCGTGGGCGAGCCGGACCTCCTCACCTCGGCCACCCTCCAGAACATCGGGCACCAGCTCGCGTGCTCCATCCAGATCGGACAGCTCGTCGCCGATCTCCAGCGCCGCAAGGCAGAGGGGCACGCACTGTACGACGTGCTGCTCCGGATCTCGAATCAGAAGTCGCTGGGGGATGTGCTCGGCGCGGTCGTCCGGCACGCGCGCGACATGCCCCGCGCGGACGACGCCGTGATCAACCTGAACGCGGTGACGTCGCCGCTCCTGCAGCTGGGGGCGTCGGCACGCGGCATCACGCTCGCCGACGGGACGGTGTGCATCAGCGCCGACGAGGACCGGTTCGGCGACCTCGAGGGGCACCCGGTTGTGTGCGGCACGCTGGACCCGAACCGCGGCGCGGCCAGCGTCCGGATCCCGCTGTCGAACCCCGAGGGTCCGCTCGGTGAGCTGTGGGTCGGCCGGGCCGCGCAGCTGCCGTTCAGCAGCCGCGAGCGCGGCTATCTCCAGACGCTGGCCGAGCTGGCGGCGATCGCGATCACGAGCGCCCGGATGCGGGACAACGAGCGGCAGGGGGCCATCCTCGCGGAGCGCGACCGGATCGCCCGCGAGATGCACGACAGCCTTGCGCAGGTCCTCGGCGCCACCCATCTCCGGCTGCGGGCCCTCGGCTCGCGGATCGGCGTGATCGAGCCCGCCGATGCCGTCGCGGAGCTGGCGGACCTCGCGAACCTGAGCGAGGACGGGTATCGCGACGTGCGGGAGGCCATCCTCGGACTGCGCGAATCCAGCCGCGGCGATCGAGGCCTGCTCGAGAGCCTCCGTGCCTACCTCGAGAAGTACAGCCATCAGTCCGGCGTCCGCGCGACGCTGGAGACCAGCCTCGACGAGGCACCGGGAATCGCGCCGGGAGCCGAGGTGCAGGTGATCCGCGTCATCCAGGAGGCGCTCACGAACGTCCGCAAGCACGCCCGCGTCGGCTCCGCAGTCGTGCGCGTCGAGAGCGACGAATCGACAGTGTCCTTCACGATCGAGGATGCCGGCCACGGGTTCGACGTCGCAGGGGTGCTGCTCGAAGGCGCGCGCTTCGGCCTCCAGACCATGCGCGAACGGATGGGGCTCGCCGGTGGGGTCCTCTCGATCGAGTCGATACCCGGCCGGGGCACCCGGGTCGTGGCCTGCGTCCCACGGGTCGCGGCGCCGCGACCGTCGCTCGTGGAGGTGGGCCATGCCGGCTGAGCCAGTCAGCCGCGGCGTGAAGCCGCCCGATCGGATCCGGATCCTGCTGGCCGACGATCAGCCGCTCTTCCGGCGGGCGATCGCGACGCTCATCGGGGAGCAGCCCGAGCTCGCCGTCGTTGGCGAGGCCGAGAACGGGCTCGAGGCGGTCGAGATGGCGCACCGGCTGCAACCCGACCTCGTGGTCATGGACGTGCAGATGCCGGTCATGAACGGGGTGGAGGCGGTCCGGCTCATCCGCGATCAGCTGCCCGGCATCAAGGTCGTGATGCTCACCGTCTCGGACGCGGACGATCACCTGTTCGATGCGATCCGGTTCGGGGCGCATGGCTACCTGCTGAAGGACCTCCGCCCGGACCAGCTGTACGATCTCCTGCGGGCGGTCATGCGCGACGAGACGCCCCTCTCTCCTGCGATCGCGGGCCGTCTGCTCGCGGAGGTCCGGGCGGGCCGACGGGACGAGGTCCGTGGAGCCGGCGCGGGCGACGCATCTCCCGTCGGGCGGCTCCGGCCGGTCGCGGTCGACGAGCCCGCCGGACCGGAGTTGACGCGGCGCGAGCTCGAGATCGTGCAGCTCGTGGCCGACGGGCTCTCCAACAAGGAGATCGGGGCCAGGCTGTCGATCACCGAGGGCACGGTCAAGAACCACGTCCACAACGCCCTCGAGAAGCTCCAGCTCGAGAACCGCATCCAGGCCGCGGCGTACGTCGTGCGGCAGGGGCTCGCCCGCCACGCCGGCTGACAGGGCACCGCGCTGCGGGGGCGCGACGGCGGCACGCGCGTCCTCCCGGACGGTCGCAGGATGTCCATCGATAGAGCACGCTTCCCGGACGCGTGTGCCGGATCGGGGCGCGAGCGAGCGCGCACGATGCGCGCCGGCAGGGCACGAATGGGCGAGGCCGAACTGCCCGGACCCGAGGAAGCGCTGGAGTGCCAGTCACGCGCCCGATCTCCGTGGTCATCCTCTACTCGCACCCGCTGCTCGGCGAGGGGCTCGCTCGGATGCTGTCTGCCGAACCCGACCTGGACGTGTGCGCCGTTGCGGTGTGCACGGACGTGGAGGCGGACGTCGTGGAGCGCGCGCCGGATGTCGTCATCGTGGAGCGCGGTGTCCACCCCGCGCCCGCCGATCTCCTGGATCTCTCTCCCGGCACGCTCTTCATCGAGTTCGGCATGGACACCGGACTGATGTACTCGTACCAGCGCGACGAGATCCCCGCCTGGCCGGGAGGCATCCTCCGGGCGATCCGCCGCGCGCGGCGTGTGGCCGGCACCTCGGTTACCGGTCTGGTTGCCGTGTCGCTGACCCTGGCCGTCACGGTCCTGCCGGCAGGCGGCTGAGCCTGACGGCGGGTGATCGTCCCGCCGCTCGTTCCGAGGAGCGTGCCGCCGGCGGCACAGGCGGATAACCGGTCACACGGCGGAGGCCTCGGATAGAGCCTCCCTGCTGCACGTGGATATACCCCGGAGGCCCGTCGCGCGCCCTGCTCTGGCCACCGAGTCTCTACCGGATCTCTATCGCCCGACGGATGGGATCGGTGGCCCTCGGACACGAACATCGTTGACGGGGTGTCGGGCCTCCGCGCCGGTGTCATCGCCCTTCCGACGGCGCGGGGGCCCAGGCCCCTCCGAGGTGACGTGGAGGAAGGATGACGCGCGCGATCCGGCCGCGGGGTGATCGGGGCAGCCGGCGGCTCGTTACCGGCATGGTTGCCGTCCTTGCCGTCGGCGTGCCTCTGCTCGCCGTCCTCTACTTCTTCGACCAGTACCGTGACCCCGGGCCCAGCCTGGCTCAGCGTGGGATCGTGGCGGCCGAGGAAGCGGTGCGCGCGGCGCCGAACGCCGTCGGTGCGCGGATTGCCCTCGCCACGGCGTACCTGGAGGCGAAGCGCTACCGGGACGCGGCGGCACAGTACGACGAAGTGCTCCGGGTCCAGGCCACGAACCGGCTCGCCCTGCTCGGACGTGGGGAGGCGTACCAGGCCATCGGTGACCTGGATGCGGCCGCCGCGGACTACCAGGCGCTGGTGGACGCGGCCACCGGGACCGAGATGGAGCGCATCGACCCGCAGCTCGAGAGCGCGTACTACAACCTCGGAGCGATCGAGCTCGCGCGCGCGGCGCCGAGTCGCGCCCTCGAACAGCTCGAGAAGGCGATCGCGATCAACCCGGCCGACGCGGACGCGCTGAACCTGTACGCGGCCGCCCGGATCCAGCTCGGCGACCTGGCGGGCGCAATCGAACCGCTTCGCCGCGTGATCGCCATGGTCCCGGTCGGGTGGTGCGAGCCGTATGCACAGCTCGCCCGTGCCTACGCGGGCGGGGGCGATGAGCAGGGCGAGCGGTACGCGAACGCCATGGACGCCTTCTGCGAGAAGCGCCCGGCGGAGGCGAAGGCGGCCCTGGAGCCCCTCACGACCGGCTCGCACGCCACGGACGCCCTGCTGGGGCTCGCGCTCATCGCGGAGGACGCGGGCGACAGAGAGGCGGCCGCCGCGTACTACACGCGCGTGCTGCACGCGGATCCAACGGACTTCAACGCGGTCAGCGGTCCCAGCC
>JAJYGO010000076.1 GCA_021785115.1 Chloroflexota bacterium
CCCACGGGCGGCGATCAGCCGCGCCACCGACCCGTGGCGTGCCTCGAACACCACGGCCCCCATCGCGGCCGCAGCCGCCAGCTCCGCCGTGACGTGGTCGCCGAGCCGCCAGCCCCACAGGCCCGTCGCCGCCGCCACCAGCCACGGCCCGAGGACCGCAGCTGCTGAGGCGATCGCCCACCTCGGGCGGAGCGCGACCGCGCCCGCGCTCACGAGGGCGAGGCTCAGGTTCGGCGCGGCGTCCGTGCCGCGCACGAGCGCCTCGAGGGCGATGGCCGCCAGGCCGCCAGCCAGGATCGGGTTGGCGAGCCTCGTCGGCACGGGCCGGGCGAGGCACGCCACCGCGAGCACCATCGCGGCGGCTGCGACGAGGATCTGGCCCGCGGTCGCCGCCGCTGCACCGCGGCCGCCCAGGCACGACACGGCGTAGATCGACGCCAGCACCGGCACCACCAGGCGCAGCGATCGCGCCAGGTGGTCGTCGAGGGAGACGCAGGCTTCGCGGGGTCCCTGGATCTCGGCTGGAGTCATGCCCGGATCGTCGGGCAGGTGGCGGTGTTGCTTCCACTCCCCGGAGGTGGTCCGGCCGAACCCTAGAGGGACCTGCGCGGGCCACGGCTGCTGACCCGCCCAGGGCGGCCCGCCTCAGGGCGATCCCTGACCCCGGCCACGCACGCGACGACGTGGCCGAACCGCCGGCATAGTACGGACGGGGGTCTCCGGCGTGGCCGGACGCCGGGGCGCATCAGGGCCCGACCCTGCGGTGTCACGCCCCGGTCTCCGGGCGAACCCGCGGCTGGCGCACCGCCGGCGGTCGTCGAGCGGCGGCGCCGCTGGCTGCGCCGAACGGCAATGGCGCCGATGCGCCGCGGTCGTGCGGAGACGCCGCGTCAAGCCTGCACGGCCTGTAGGCTTCCCACGACAGGTGACGACCGCGGCCCTTCGGGCGGAGGTGATCGATGACCGGTACCGCCGGGAGTCCCAGCGACGCATGGGCAGCCTTCGAGGCGCGTCTGGCGAAGGCGCTCGAGGCGATGGAGCACGCCACGTACCTCGTAGTGTCCCTCGCCAGCGAGCCCCGCTCGGTCGCCAGCGCCTACGTGCAGTTCGCCCAGGGCGGCCTGCTGGGGTTCCGCGCCGAGGCGGCGGGCAACCAGTGGCTGCCGCAGGGGCACGGCCTGGGCACGGCGCAGCAGGAGAAGCTCGCCGCGCTCGGCTGGCAGCTCCCGGGCTCCGCGCCCCACGGCCGCAACTGGGCCCGCGAGTGGGAGGAGCCGGTGCCGTTCGCCGAGGTTGCCGCGATTGCCGTCCAGACCCTGCGCGAGGTCTATGGCGCCACGACGCCCGACGAGCTCACGTATCGCATCGGCGGCTTTCCGGCGCACGGCGGCCCCGTCCCGGATCCGGAGCTGGGGATCCCGCGCGACCGACCGTCACCCGATGAGCCCGCGGCGGCGGTCGTGGGCACCCGCACGCACCCCTCGCCCGAACCCGACGAGGCGGTGGCGACCCTCGAGGCCGCGCTCTCCGAGTTCGTCTCGGGCGCCGATCTCGTCCCGGACCGCGATGGCGACCTGCCCATCCGCGTGGGCTCGGCGCTCATGTTCGTCCGCCCGGTGTCAGGCCGCCCGCCGCTGCTCCAGCTGTTCTCGCCGCTCGTGTCCGGGGTGGACATGACGCCGGCGCTGCTCGACTCGCTCAACGACATCAACCGCAGCATCCTCTTCGGCCGGGTGTTCTGGGCCGAGCGCGAGGTCGTGGTGTCCATGGAGCTGACCTCCGTCGGGATCAGCGCCAAGCAGATCGCCTTCGCGTGCGTGCAGCTGGGCAACCTCGCGGACCACCTCGACGACGTGCTCCGCGGCCGCTTCGGCGGCAGGACGATGTTCGAGGTCCAAAAGACGCTGGTGAATTAGATCAGGGCGGCCCATCGGGCCGACGCGAGACGCCCTCCGACGAGCTTCGACGGCTAGGGCGGTCGGATGGGATCAGGCCGCCGGCAGCTCCAGGTGGAACGTCGCGCCCAGGCCGGCGCCAGGGCTCTCGGCCCAAGCCTGGCCGCCCATCGCCTCGGCGAGCGCCCGGACGATCGCCAGACCGATCCCCGACCCCCCCGCGGCGCGGCTCCGCGCGGGGTCGACGCGATAGAAGCGCTCGAAGACCGCCTCGAGCTGGTCCTCCGCGAGGCCGGGCCCCTCGTCCGCCACCGAGAGGCGGACCACGGCATCGCGCCGCGCGGCGGTCACGGCCACTCGGGAGCCGTCGGGTGCGTGGCGCAGGGCGTTGGACAGGTAGTTCGACACGATCTGGGCGACCCGGTCGCGGTCCGCCGTGGCGACGACGCCGCCGCGGGGCAGGTCGAGCGTGATGGCCCTCGCTCGCGCCTCCGCCGCGAACCCCTCCCCCACCTCGCTCGCGACGGCCGCCACGTCCACAGCGTCCGTGCGCAGCGGCAGCTGGCGTGCCTCGGCGCGCCACAGCTCGGCGAGGTCGTTGACCATCCGCGTCAGGCGCGCCGTCTCGGTGCGGAGCAGCCGCCACGTCTGGGCGGACGGCTCCACCACGCCGTCCTCGAGCCCCTCGAGGTAGCCGTCGAGCGTGGTCAGCGGCGTCCGCAGCTCGTGGGCCACGTCGCCCACCAGCTGGAGCCGACGACGCTCGGTGTCCTCGAGCGAGACCGCCATCTCGTTGAACGACATCGCGAGCTCGCCCAGCTCCCCGGGCTCCTCCACCGGGACGCGCTCCGCGTAATCGCCCCCGGCGATGCGGCGAGCCGCCCGTGCCAGCGCGGTGATCGGCCTGGCGAGGCGAGCGGCCACCAGCAGGCTGACCACGGTGGCAGTGGCGATCGCGATGAGCGTGGCGGCGATCAGCGCCCGCCGCATGGCGTCGGTGAAGGCTGCCTGCGTGTCGTTCGCCATCGCCTCGCCCATCGGGTCGCCGGGCAGGTGGCCCATGGCGTCGGCGAAGTAGCCGGGGCCCGTCAGCAGCACCGCGACACCGACGGTCGCGAGGGCGGCGACGCCCACGACGAGGAACGCGATCAGCAGTCGGGCACGCAGCGACCGGGGCACGTCAGGCATCCTCGCGCAGCCGGTAGCCGACGCCGCGCACCGTCTCGACGAACCGCGGCTGCCCCGGGTCGTCACCCAGCTTGCGTCGGAGGTTGGCGACGTGGACGTCGACGAGGTGGTCGTCGGAGTCGTAGCCCGTGCCCCACACGGACTCGAGGATCGCTTGGCGCGGGACGACGATGCCGGGCTCCCGGGCAAGTCGCGCGAGCAGATTGAACTCGAGCGCGGTCAGATCCACGGGCGCACCGTCCACCCGGACCGAGCGCCGGCCCTCGTCGAGCGCCAGGCCCGCCGGTGCGGCGCCCACCGGGCTCGCCATGCCGCCGGTCACGCCGGCCCTCGGCCGTCGCAGGAGGGCCTTCACCCGGGCGATCAGCTCGCGGGGCGAGAACGGCTTGACCAGGTAGTCATCGGCGCCGACGGTCAGCCCGACGATCCGGTCGACCTCCTCGCCGCGCGCGGTCAGCATCAGCACGTAGGCGTCGGAGAAGGCGCGGATCTGCCGACATGCCTCCACGCCGTCGAGCCCCGGCAGCATCACGTCGAGGATCACCACGTCGGGGTCCTGCTCGCGGACGGCGTCCACGGCGGCCTGGCCGTCCCCCACGGAGGCGACGGCGTAGCCCTCGCGAGCAAGGTAGCCCGCGAGGAGCTCGACGATCGGCGGTTCGTCATCCACCAGCAGGACGCGGATCGGGCTTCCCATCGCGCGTAGTGTGGCCGGTTTCGGCGTCCTCCGGGATGCCGTCCGCCCGCTTGCGGCGCTGTCGCCCTGCCGCAGCGCGAGTGGATGAAACCGCAAGGATTTCGCCGGTATTGGGGGGTTGTCAAACGGGCGATCGATGGCCTAGACTACTGGTCCAATGGCGTGTCATTTGACACGCCACTACGCATGTTGGAAGGCGTGATCCAGCATGCGGGCCCGATCCCGTCAGGTCGTGCCAACGCAATCCTGCAACTCGCTGTTCGCGCGGCTGGGCGCGTCTAACTCTTCACTTGGAGCATCGTGATCTCGTTCGAATCCACCTCTCCTGCCTCTGAGACCGAGGCCGCTCTCGCGGCCGCCTCCATCGAGCTCGACCCTGAAGCGGCCGAGATCGAGGCTGCCGCACTCGTCGCGGAAGACCTCCCGGTGGAGCCGGCCACGGCTGCGGCTCCTTCGCCCGAGGAGGCGGAAGCTGACACCTCCACCGAAGTCCTCGACACCGACGATTCGGTTCGCCTCTACCTGCGCGAGATCGGCCGCGTCCCGCTGCTGACCGCGGAGGAGGAGGTCATCCTCGCCAAGGGCATGGAGCTCGGCGCCCAGGCCAAGGATGAGCCCTGGAAGGCGATCCTCGCGATCCACGAGTGGACGCTGCACAAGAGCGAACCCACCGGTCGCGCCAAGAACCGCAAGTACGTCCTGCCGTTCGAGGCCCAGGCCCACCGCATGGTGGCCGAGGCCCTCAACTCCGAGGACGCCATCCACCTGTTCATGACCGCCCCGGCCCTCGGCCTGACCGATGACCTCAAGAAGGTCGAGACCGACGCGCTCAAGGAGCGGCTCGTCCGCGCCTGCGACCTGCGCTCGGTCTACAACGAGCGGCTCGATGTCGAGTCGTTCACCGCGCTCCTCGACTGGGTCGAGGGCGAGCTGGGCCGGCCCAACGCCGAGATCCGCGCCAGCGTGGCGCTGCGCGCCCTCCGGGACTGGGCTCGAGACGAGGTGGCGTACCCCGCCCTCCGTCGCTACCTGGACGCCGGTCGTGCCGACGAGCTGATCGAGGAGATGCAGGCGACGCTCAAGGCGCTCGCCAAGGAGTCTCGCGACCACCTGACCTCGGCCAACCTGCGGCTCGTGGTGTCGATCGCCCGCAAGTACATCAACCAGGCGGGGATGGGCCTGCTGGACCTCGTCCAGGAGGGCAATGCCGGCCTGATCCGCGCCGTCGACAAGTTCGAGTACGAGCGCGGCTTCAAGTTCAGCACGTACGCCACCTGGTGGATCCGCCAGGCGATCCAGCGCGGCCTCGCGGACCAGAGCCGGACGATCCGGATCCCGGTCCACATGGTCGAGACGATGGGTCGCGTGGCGCGCGTCGTGCGCGAGCTGTCCACGCAGCTCGGCCGCGAGCCCACGAACGCCGAGATCGCCGCGGCCCTGCCCGACGAGACCCCGGCGATGACCCCACAGCGCGTCGAGGAGATCCGCAAGCTCGGCCGCGAGCCCGTGTCGCTGCAGTCGCCGGTGGGCGATGAGGGTGACGCGGAGCTGGGCGAGCTCATCCCGGACGAGGACGCCGTGTCGCCGCTCGACGTGGTCGCGGACCGCATGCGCCGCGAGCAGATCGAGCATGTCCTGGCGAGCCTCGACCGCCGCGAGCAGCGCGTGCTGCGCCTCCGCTTCGGCCTCGACGACGGGCACGCCCGGACGCTTGAGGAGGTCGGCCGCGAGTTCGGCCTCACCCGCGAGCGCATCCGCCAGATCGAGGTCCAGGCGCTGCGCAAGCTGCGCCACCCTTCCCGCAGCCGCAAGCTCCGGGAGTTCGCCGCCTAGCGGGTTCGCCCGCGCAAGCTGCGCCCAACTTGACCGGCCGCGTCGATCGCTCGACGCGGCCGGTTTCGATTCTGCCTCCGCCCTTGTCGCCGGCCGGCGTCTTCGCGGGCGATCCACCTGGCCATGACCGGTGACTCGTGTGGGGGTCAAATCGGCATCATCCGTGCACGGCCCGGTAGCGAAACCCCGGCATCGCGCGCCTGCCACGCTCGCCCGCCGGCGAAATGACCCTGACGTGAGTCACCGGCCGGCCGTCGGGCCGGAAGCGCGGCGGTTTCCCTCGCTGGGCGAGTCGGCGCCCAGGGCGACGATCCGCGCGAGGCGAGCTAGAGCTGCGGGCGACCGAGCAAGATTCCGACTCGCCGCGCCTCGAGTGGATGACCCGTAGCGGACACCCGGGCGAGCGCACGACGCAGCCGGCGACGGGGCGTCACACCGAGTCTCGTCATGGTGGGAGGCAGACCTCTCGGCGGCGTCGGGCGCGCCACCGGTCGGCACGGCTCCGGGATATCGCCGCGACCGCGGCAACAACGAGCAGTGCCAGGAACAGCAGCCCGCCCACGATGGGCGCCAAGATGATCAGCGGCGCCACCACGGCGAGGGTCGCGGCGAGGGCGATACTTGGATGCCGTTCGAACCAGTCAAGCACCCGACGCAGACGGCGTCGCAGCCCATGACTGGCGCCCCCACGCGCAGGCGGAGCCGCGCGATTCAGTTCGACGATCTGGACCCACGGGCCCGCAAGCTCCGCGATGCGATCAGCCGAGAGCTCATCGATGAGCACCGCCGCGACGGCGGCGGTGCTCGTTGCCTCGATCAGCAGCCGCAATCTCTCGGAGACCTCTGCGGAGGGAGGAGTCGGCCACGGGTTGAGGAGATCGTGGGCGACCGGATCCCCGAGGACGCCTGCGCGAGCCAGCCATCGCGCCTTGGCGATCAGTGCCAGCTTCCACACGTCTCCGCGCGCGATGACGCCGTATTGCTTTGGGTCGATTGCCGCCACAGGGCGGAGCACCCGCTCGACGGGAACTTGGATCGCGGTGATGCTCGACTGGCTCCTCGCCCCGCCGACGGTTGCCATCCCGTTGTGGCGATCCGTGGTCTGGCTCGCCTACCCGATCGTCTGGACGGCGTACACGCTGGCCCGCGGGGCGCTCGTCGGCTGGTATCCCTACCCGTTCCTCGACCCGTCGAACGGCGGCTATGCCAGCGTGGCCCTGTACGTCGTGGCGATCCTGGTCTTCGGGGTCGTCCTGTGCGCGCTCGTGGCCGGCATGAGCCGGCGTCGCGGGCGCTTCGGAAGCGCGCCGGTCGCGGCATCGTAGGGCTCGACGCAGGACTCAGCCCAGCGAGCTGCGCCCCCACGACACGGTGAACCGCGCCCCGCCCGCCGGGGAGGACCCGATCCCCCAGCGGCCGCCCGTCGCGCGCACGATGGCGTCGCCGATCGCCAGGCCGAGGCCCGCGCCGCCCGGCTGCGTGCCCGTGGACACGGAGCGGTGGAAGCGGTCGAAGATCCGCGGCCGCTCCTCCTCCGGAATGCCGGGCCCCGCGTCGTCGACCGCCACGAACGCTCGGCCCGCCTCCATGCCCACGCTGACTTCAACGGCCCCGCCCTCGGGCGAGTACTTGCAGGCGTTGTCGACGAGGACGCCGATCAGCCGGTCCACGAGCTCGGCCGAGGCGTGGACGACGATCGGCTCGGAGGGGGGATGGACCGCCAGCCGGAGGTGGCGCGTCTCCGCGACCGCCCCGAACCGGTCGACGGCCTGGGCCACCAGAACGCCCAGGTCGATCGGCCCCGACGGCGGGGGCTCGGCGGCAGCGTCGAACCGGGCCAGCCACAGCATGTCCTCGAGCAGGCGGCGCATCCGCTGGGACTCGCGCTCCACCTTGGTGAACGCGGTCCGGTACCAGCCCGCGTCGCGTTCCTGCGCGAGGGCGAGCGAAGTGTGCGCCTCGATCACCGAGAGCGGCGTCCGCAGCTCGTGCGATGCGTCGGCGGTGGAATCCAGCGGGCGGCGATGGGCGGCCTCGATGGGCTCGGCCACGCGCCGGCCGACGATCACCGCGCCCACGAACACGGCGCCCAGCAGGAAGGGCGCGATCAGCAGCCAGCCGAACACGATCGTCTTCTGGGCGTCGGTGATCTGCGAGGTCGACTGGGCGACCACGACATAGGCCGAGCCGACCTGCCGCCCCGCGATCCGCATGTCGTTCCCGTCGATGGCGGCGCTCTGCGGGCCCACCACCCTCGTGAGGTCGGCGGGGAGGGCCGGCGAGGAGGAGTCGAGGGGCGTGGCAGTGCCGTCGGCGGCGACCCGCCAGATGAGCACGGGAGCGTCGAAGGGGCGCCCGGGGTCGCGGCCGGGGTTGACGGCCGGGCCGCCCGTCCCGCCAGTCGTGCCGTCACCGCTCGGGAGCTGGGCGCTGGATGGGATGCGGCCGAACGCTTCCATCAGGCGGGCGTCGAGCTGCGACGTGAGGTCCCGCGTGGAGAGGGCCACCACGCCCGCGCCGATCAGCACGTACGCCACGGCCACCACCGCGGTCGCGGCGAGCGCCACGCGGATGGACTGGCGGCGGACGCCCGGCAGGTGCGCCATCGTCATTGCGCTTCGAGCCGGTAGCCCGCGCCGCGCACGGTGACGATGTGGACCCCGCCGTCGGGCAGCTTGGAGCGCAGGCGCGACATCTGGACGTCGATCGCGTTGGATCCGAGCGGGTCCGTCTCGTCGGCCCAGGCGTGCTCGGCGATGGCCTTGCGGTCCACCACCGCCGGCGAGCGGCGCAGCAGCAGCTCCAGGATCCGGTACTCGGTGGCAGTGAGCGTGATGTCGCGCCCGTTGGCGGTGACCTGGCGCGTGACCGGGTCCAGGGCGAGCCGGCCCGCCCGCAGGACCGGCTGGTCCACGCCCCGCGGGCGGCGCTGGAGCGCGCGGACCCTCGCCAGCAGCTCCCCGAAGTCGAACGGCTTGACCAGGTAGTCGTCGGCGCCGCTGTCGAGGCCCCGGATCCGGTCGGCCGGCGTGTCGCGTGCCGTCAGCATCAGGAGCGCCGTCGGGCGCTCGTGCTTGCGGGCCCAGGCGACGACGTCGATCCCCTCGGCGCCCGGCATCCGCCAGTCGATGACGGCGACGTCGTACTCATACCAGCGGAGCTGGTCGATCGCGTCGTCGCCGCGCTCCACCGAATCCACGTGGTAGCCGGCGTCGGTCAGGCCCAGGACGAGGACGTCGCGCAGCCCCTCGTCATCCTCGGCCACCAGCACGCGCATCGGTCGCCTCCCTCGCTCGTCGTCTGCCTCGTCTGGCTTGTCGGGCTCGAGTCCGGCTCGCGTCGGCTCAGCGGGCCAGCGCCCGCGGGCCGAGGACCATGGTCGCACCCCGATCGACCCACCGCCACGTCGCGGCACCGCTCACGACGGCCAGGCAGACCGCCTCGACGACGAGCATCCAGGGCGCCAGGGCGTCGGTCCCCGAGGTCACGGTGTGGCCGAAGGCGAGCGGCCACATCAGGTAGCTCGACCAGTGGACGAGGCGCCACACGCGCTGCGAGAGGTGGCGGCGCAGCAGGCTCGTCGCGATCAGGGCGACGACGAGGTACAGCGAGATCACGCCCAGGGCCACCGGCACGGGCTTCCAGGACGAGGCGGACGGGACCAGCGCAGCCGCCAGCCCGAGCTTCAGGTACGGATCGAGGATCGCCGCCAGGACGTGGGTCGTGAGGAACAGGACTGCCAGGAGCGAGATCCGCCGGTGCATCTCGTAGCTGAAGAACCTCGGCCAGCCGGCCGCCTGGAACCGCGTGACGGTGACGAGGCCGAAGGAGGCGCTCGCGGTCAGCATCAGCAGCGACACGATGCCGGCGCCTCGGGCCGCGAACCACAGGGTCTGGTCGGACATGGACGGCTCCTCCGGAGCGCGGCGGGCGGGGCCGGGGGGAGAGCCCCGCCGCCATGGTGGTGTTCGATGGGGACAGTGTCGGGGGCGGGACCTTTCGGGCCGGTTACGGGGATCGGGTCCGCCGGCGGGCGCTACTGGGCAGGCTCCGTCCCGCGCACCGGCTTCGCGCCCGCCGGGAAGTCACGTCGTCGGGCTGTGGCGCCGCCTCGGCCCGGGGCGCCACGTCGTCCGCGGGCTCGGGCCATCCGCCCAGCCGGACGACCGACCCGTCCTGGGCCACCAGGCGTGCCGGCAGGCCAGCCGAGGCGAGCCACGTGGGAGCGTCGTGCCCCAGCACGATGGCGGCGGTGGACGCTGCGTTCGCCGCCTCGCACGTCTCGGCGACGACGCTCGCGGTCCGCCACGGCGTGTCTGCCGGCAGGCCCGTCCTCGGGTCGACGATGTGGTGGGCGGTCACGCCCTCGCTCGTGGTCCAGTGCCGGACCGTCGTGGACGAGGTCGCGAGCGCGCCGTGCTGGATGGCGACGACCTCGCCCGGCCCTTCGGCATCGACCCGGCTGTCCTCGGCCATGAGGATCCGCCAGCCGCCCTCGGGCGCCACTCCCGCCGTGGCAACGTCGCCGCCGAGGCTCACGAGCACCCCAGCGCCGGGGCCGGCATCCTCGAGCGCGGCGGCCGCGCACAGGTCCGACGCGAGCCCCTTGCCGGTGGAGCCCAGGTCGAGCTCGACGTCGGAGGGGACGCGGACGGTACGCGCCTTGGGGTCGAACGCGATGACCGACCAGCCGGGGACAGGCGCGAGGCGGAGCTCGATCGGCCGCGAGCTGCCCGCGATCAGGTCGAAGTCCGCGTCGTAGCCCGTGATCCGCAGCGCTCGACCGACCGTGGGGTCGACGGCGCCGCCGGTGCGGCGGGCGGCCTCGAGCGAGCCCGCGATCGCCCTGGCCAGCAGCGGGGACGCGCGCACCTGCGTGCCCCGGGCGGCGTTGAGCGCAACCAGCTCCGAGTCGGGACGGAACCGCGAGTAGGCGTGGTCAACCTCGTCGAGCACGCGCTCAACGGCAGCACGGGCGGCCGCCAGGTCGCCGTCATGGACGACCAGGCGGACGACCGTGCCGATCGCGCGCCAGTCAGCGGTCGCGAGCAAGACTAGTCTCCCGTTCCTGAAGTCGCCCGCTGGTCGCCGCGCCGGACCCCCGCC
>JAJYGO010000138.1 GCA_021785115.1 Chloroflexota bacterium
GGGCAACTCGGAGGGCTAGCCCTCCGGCAGGGTCACGCTTTCGTTGGGAAGCAGACACTCTGCCAGCTGAGTTACTCCCGCTCGGGAGGACGCGATTGTAGCGCGGCGCGGGGAACGCGGGCGGCACGTCGTTCCCAGCGTCGGTGGGCCGGGCCTTCCCCCGCGACCGCTCGGGTCGCCTTCCTGGTCCCGCCGGCTCTGCTCCGCTGGCACCGCGAGCCCGCGGGGAGGAAGTGAACGCGCCAGCCCGACGGCCGCCTCCCGGTCGGGTCGGCCTCGAGCGTCGAGCGCACGTGGCCATGCGTCTCGGCGGGCGGGCCGTCTTCGGGCCGCGCCCGCCGAAACGCGGTCCTAGGCGTGGGCCGGGACCTCGACCTCCGGCTCGAGCCTCCCGGCCGCGGGGTCGAACCGGCGGACCTCGTGGATCTCATCGACGGGGATCCCGTACTTGAGGAAGAGGTCCGCGAGGGTCTGCCTCGTGGGCGCCTCCCACTGGCAGTACGTCTTCATGTCGCCGTAGGAGATGAGGGTGTCGTGCCACAGCACGCCATCGGGCATCGGCTCCCGCGCGAGCGGGGCGAGCTGCTCCTCGGGGAAGGCGACGGGGTGGACGGCGACGAACCGCATGGACGATGACCTCCTAGTCATGCCTCAGCTGTGCGGGTCGGTCTCGCCAGTGGCTCCGCGCGACCCCGGCGGCCGGGGTGTGGGCCGCGCGTCCATGCCCCCTGCGCTGCCCGTCAGGCTGCGCCGCCGCCCGAGGCGAGTCCAGAGGCGGAGGTCGCGAAGTGTCGACCGGGGTGGCGCTCAGGTGTGCCGGCGGTCCGAGGCGGTCGGCGGGACTCCTCAGGTTTGACATATTTGAGTCCCGCCTTATCCTGTCACGACCAGCCACCCCCGTCAGGAGACGTGCAGTGTCGGCCACCCGGATCGTGCTGACCGAGCAGGACAGGGAGACGGTTCGCGCCGCGCTGCCGGCAGTGCGGCGCACCTCGCCCGAGGCCGCGGCCATCATCGGCCGGCTGCTGCGCGCGACGGCCGAGCCGGCCGGCCCGGGCACCGCGGCGTTCGCGTCCGTCCGGGAGGTCGCCGCGGCCTTCGCCGTCACCGAGCAGACCGTCAGGAACTGGGTGGACCGCGGCTGGCTCCCGGGGAGCCGGCGGGTTGGGCGCGGCCCCCGCCGCATCCCGCGCTCGGTCCTGGCCTCGGCCGAGGCCCTGGCCCAGCCGCGCCCGCCGGCCCCCGACCTCAGGCCGGCCGAGGTCGACGCGATCCTGTCCAGCCCCCGCCGCAGGGTGGCCAAGTAGGCGGTGGCCGCCCGGCCGCGCCCCATCGTCATCGTCGACACGAGCGTCTTCCTGGCGGACGCCATGTCGACGACAGGCGCCGCCGCGGCCTCGCAGGCCCTCGCCATCCTGCCGGCCGTCGCGCACGTCGTCCTGTGCGACGAGATCCGCCAGGAGCCCGACGAGAAGCTGACCGGTCGCCTCGGCTGGACGGGGGCGCAGATCCTCGCGCGATACGGCCCGGTCTTCGACGCCGCGGTGTGGGTCACGCCGGTGGCCGAGGAGTCCTGGCACCTCGGGGTCGTCCAGGGGGACCCGGGCGACACCATGCTCCCCCGGGCCGCCGAGGCGGTCTTCACCGAGCGCCCCGACTTGATCGACGCCGACCAGGGCCGCTTCGTCGTGAGCCAGAACACGAGGGACCTCGTGCCAGGCAGCAGCTACGCCTCGTTCCTGTTCGTGACGGCCCGCGAGCTGCTCGACCGGCTCAGGTAGCGCCCGCGCCCGGCGGCAGCCGCTGACTGGGGTCGGATCGGGAGGGAGGCCACGAGGGGAGCGGGGCGCCGGGAGGCCGAGACTTGGGGAGCAGACGCTCTGCCAGCTGAGTTGCTCCCGCTCGGGAGGACCCGAATCCCACCGCCGGCCGACGACGGGCTCAAGGTGCGGCTCCAGCCTTGGGTCCGCCGACCGCCGAGTGGTCGGTGGCCCAGCCCTCGCGATGGCGTGAGCGCAGGGTGGTGGCCGGCCCCGCCCCACCCCCGCGAGCGGAGCGTCGCGTCAGCGGCCGAGCCCCGAGGCCCATCCGGACCGCGTCGGGATCAGGTCGGACACGACGAGCGACACGACGGAGATCACGAGCGAGCCCAGGAGCGCGGCCTCGACCGCCGGCACGTCGAGCCGGGGCGGGAAGCCGCCCACGCGGAGCCCGAGCGAGAGTGCGTCGGCGAGGCCCGCCAGGAGCAGCAGCAGCGCCGCGTTGATGACCCAGCTGAACAGCCCCAAGGTCGCGAGCCGCGCCGGCAGGGAGATCGCCTTGAGCATCGGCTTGAGGTAGGCGCCGAGCACCCCGAAGAGCACCGCGGCGGCGGCGAGCTTCCACCACTCGCCCGACGGAAAGGTCTCCGCCGCCGGGAAGCGGATGCCGGGCACGAGCCGGACGGCGACCCAGAGGGCGATCGCATCCGCCGCGATGAGGGTCGCCAGATGGGCGCTTCGGCTGTTGCGATTCATACGGACTGGTCTCCATGGCGAATGCCTTCCACATCCTTCCTACCCGCCGACTGATCGCGGACGGGCAACGTTCGGCGCCGGCCGCGCCGCAGGCGCGTTGCAGATCCCCAGCCCCCGCACGGCAGGCACTTGACAGGCTTAGATGCAAGGAGCATAAATGCATTAGGCATCTAAGTGGAGGTGGTGTATGGACCAGACCGCGGCCGCGCAGGACGAGCTCGCCTTCCTCGCCGCCTACGACGCGTCGGTGTACGCCCGCCCGTCGGTCGCGGTGGATGTCGCGCTCCTCACGGTCGCGCGCGGCTCGCTGCAGACGCTCCTGGTCCAGCGCGCCGGCCAGCCGCAGCAGGGCCGCTGGGCGCTCCCGGGCGGGTTCGTGGCGATCGACGAGTCGCTCGACGCGGCGGCGGCCCGGGTCCTGGCCGCGAAGGCCGGGCTCGAGGACGTCTTCAGCGAGCAGCTGTACACGTTCGGCGAGCCGGGCCGCGACCCGCGCACGCGCGTGATCAGCGTCGTCTACTTCGCCCTGGTGGAGCCGGGTCGGCTCGAGCGCGCCGTCGAAGCCCGGGGCGACCGCCAGCTCGCGCTGGCCACGCTGGAGGTGGCGGCAAACGGCCGCGTGCGGGGCGTGCGCGCCGTCGGCCCGGGCGGCGCCGAGCTCCCGCTCGCGTTCGACCACGCCGCCATCCTCGCGACCGCCGTCGAGCGCGTCCGCGGCAAGCTCGACTACGCGCCGATCGGCTTCGAGCTGCTGCCCGGGGCGTTCACCCTGCTCGAGCTCCGGCGCGTGCACGAGGCAGTCCTCGGCCGGCCGCTCAACAAGGACTCGTTCCGGCGCAAGGTGATCGACCGCGGCCTCGTGGAGCCCACCGGCGACCGCGCGACCGGCCTCGGCCACCGCCCGCCCGAGCTGTACCGGTTCGCGCGGCCCGCAGAGGCGGACCGGTGACCGGCCCCGCCCCGCGCCGGCAACGGCCGGCATCAACCAACTCGGCGCCGTCGAGTACCGTCCGGAGGTGGAGTCGTGAATGCGCGGGGCACCGGCGCCCCGCCGGGCCAGGTGACCAGGACCGGGGGGCACGGCGCCCGGAGCCGCCGGCGCCCCTCACGGGGCCGCCGCGCGGGTCATCGGCGGCCCTCCGGGTCGCGCGGGTCGGGGTGGCGACCCTCCAGGCACGCCGCGCACTCGTCGTCGGGCCACTCGGCCAGCCGCCCGCAGCCGCACCAGCACTCGCACGGGCGGTCGTCGTCGAGGAAGCCCGAGCTGCCGAGGAATACGGCGCCCTCGGGGCTCGCCGGATCGAGGATGTCGTCCAGGTCGAACATGCCCATCACCTCGGCGCCAACCCTAGCGGCCCCGCGTGACACCTCTGCTGTCACGCGGCCACCCGCCCGCAGCCCGACGAGGCCCGAGGGCGCTCGCGGCCCTCAGCGCTCGCGGCGGAACACCGCGCCGTCGGAGCCTCGGGACTTGAGGGAGAGCGTGCTCCTCGCGTAGGCGACCTTGCGGTCCATCTCGGGCCGCGCCACGGCCCACGCATCCGCCTCGCGCTCGAGCTCCGCGACGAGCCCGCGCAGGACGGGGTCAGACCCCGCATAGGCGCGGGTCCGCCGCGCCACCCCCTGCAGCGCCGAGCGCGCCTCGTCCCACGCCCCGCGTCGGTTGAGCTCGACCGCCTCGCGGCGGGCCCGGTCGGCGTAGGCCTGGGCGACGGCCCGGTCGACCTCGCGGTCGCGCTCCTGGCCGTCGTTGGCGTGGCCCGGGGCGAATGTCCAGGTGAGCGTGGCGGAGCCGGCGAGCCGGCCGTCGCGGTCGGCGAGCGATAGCTCCGCGCCGATCTCGCGGCCCACCTCGCCGAGCGGGAAGCCGATCGCGAGGACGAGCCGGACGACCTGGTCGGCGACGAGGTCGCCGAGGTGGACGATCGAGGTCCGAGAGGTCGCCTCGACCGGGAACGGCGACAGGCACTCGACGCGCAGCCCCTCCGGCCCGGCGATGCGCAGCTCGACGCCGCGCGCGGTCACCTCGAGCAGCTCGCCGACCTCGCGGCCGATGAGCGCCGGGATCTCCCCGGGCGTGCCGATGAAGCGGAAGGCGCCGCCGCCGGCGTCGGCCATCCCCGCGAGCAGCCCCTCGTCGAAGTCGAGGCCGACCCCGAACGTCGAGGTGCTGACGCCCCGGGCGCGGAGCTCGCCCGCGTGGTGGTTGAGCTCCGCCGGGTGGGTGATCCCGACATTGGCGAGGCCGTCGGTGAGCAGCAGGACCCGGTTCACCGCCTCGGGGTCGAGCTCGGACGCGACCTGCTCGGCCCCGCGCAGCCAACCGCCGCCGAGGTCGGTCGACCCGCGGGGCTCGACCTGCCCCAGCGCCCGGAGGGCGTCGGCCCTGGCGTCGGCGGTGGCGGGCCGGCCGGGCGCGACGACGTCGACCTGCTCGTCGTAGACGACGACGGAGAAGCGGTCCGTGGGGGCGAGGCGGCCGATGCCGTCCCGCACCGCCTGCGCCGCGAGCGTGAACTTGTCGCGCGCGCCCATCGACCCGGAGCGGTCGAGCACGAAGGCGACGTTGACCCGCGGGCGGACGGCAGCCGCGCTCGCGGGCGGGGCCGTGACCTCGGCGAGGACGTAGCGGGTGGAGTGGTGGACGGCGCGGATGAGCCGCCGGTCGGCGCGGGCGGCGAGTGTCTGTTCGGTCATGGCCTGTCCTCCCCCTGGAGCTGTCGGGCGAACGCCAGCAGGCGCTCGACCAGTCGGTTGTCGCGCCGGCTCAGCGGCCGGCGCACGTGGAGCTCGATGTCCGGGGCGACGCTGATCCGCTCCCACGTCGACCGCTCGACGGTGGGCGGCGCAGCCTCCGCGGCGGGTGGCGGGGTCGCCGGTGCTGCCTTGGCGACGTCCGGCCCGGGGGCCGCGGGCGCCGCCGGCACGGCCGGTTCGAGCCGCCGGCTGAGGGGCGTCGGGGCGCCGAGGCTCCCGAACGCCTGCGTCTGCTCCGCCGTGCCGCCGAGGAGCGAGCGGACGTACTCGAGCGCCGAGCCCGTCGGCGTCGCGGGCGCGTCCGCGGTCGGCGCGAGCTCGACCACGTCCGAATCGGGCAGCTCGGCGAGCCGCCGGCGGATCTCGGCGAGCGGCAGGTGGGCGTCGCGGAGCCTCGCAATCAGGCGGAGCCGGGCGAGGGTCGAGTCGGGGTACCGGGTCGCCGGCCCCTCGCGCCCGGCCGACGGGATCAGCCCCTGGGCGAGGTAGTAGCGGATCGTCCGGACCGGCAGCCCGGCGAGGGCAGAGAGCTCGGAGATGGAGTGGTCACCCATGCCGCGATCCTAGCAGTGCACAGTGACACTGTCAAGATAGATGGACGCGGCGGCCGCGGCGTGCCCCTAGGCTGTCGTGGCCGGCGCGTGGACGCATCCAGGGACCCCGGCAACTCACGAAACGTCAGGGCCCCTCCGACATCGCGCCGAAACTGGTGCGTTGACGCACCGGCGCTCTTTGCGTTCAGCCGCCCAGCACGACAAGGGTACTGTCCGGACCCTGCCGAAGGTCCCATACTCGCGGCTGCCTGCTGGTCAGGACGGGGGGAGTGCCCCCGACAGCGAGGAGGACGTTTGGGGATGAAGCGGCAACGCATTCGGCTACCCATCGCGGTCGCCGCAAGTGGCGTCATGGTCATGTCCATGCTGACATCCGCGGCGCCCGTGACGGCGGCCGGCCCGGGGGCGGCCACCATCACGCGGTCTGGCACAGCGGTGCCGCAGACGGGCGCCTTCACGCCGTCGGGCAGCGGCGACGTGACGCAGGTCGAGTTCCAGGGCCAGGAGGCCGACGCGGCGGCACCGGCGCCGTACGCGGGGACGATCGCCGACCGCAGCCTGTCGAGCGGTCCGGGCAAGGGCGTCTCGACGGGCAGCAACCCGCAGGCGAAGTCGAACCCGGGCTTCGTGAACGGCTTCGAGGGGCTCAACCTCTACCAGCAGCGCTATGCGCGAGGCGGCAACCAGTTCACGGTCGAGCCGCCGGACCAGGGCATGTGCGTCGGCAACGGCTACGTGGTCGAGGCCGTCAACGACGTCTTCAACGTGTATGACAGCTCCGGGAACTCGCTGCTGCCGGACAACACGGCCACGAACATCGTGTCCGGTTTCCCGCGCAACGTGGACCACGCGATCGACCTGAACTCGTTCCTGGGCTACCCGCCGGCCATCGACCGATCGACGGGCGCCACCGGCCCGTCCGTCACCGACCCGAGCTGCCTCTACGACGTCGCGACGAACCGGTTCTTCCTCGTCGTGCTCACGTACGTGTGGGATGGCGCGACCGGCTACTTCGACGACCACCTCGACCTCGCGGTGAGCCAGACTGGCGACCCGACCGGGCAGTGGAACGTCTACCGCATCGACGTCACCAATGACGGCACGGACATCGGCGGCACCGGCGCGAACGCCGGCCCGTACCTGGGCGACTACCCGCACATGGGCGCCGACGCCAACGGCATCTACCTCACCACGAACGCCTACCCGTGGTACGGCAACGGCTTCGGGGGCGCCCAGATCTACGCCCTCTCGAAGGCGCAGCTGGCGGCCGGCGCGTCGAGCGTCACGATGGTCCACATCGACACCTCGGGCATGGTGAACGAGCCCGGCTACTCGCTCCCGAACCAGCCGGGCTTCACGGTCTGGCCGGCGCAGTCGCCGAGCAGGCAGTTCAACACGAGCAACGGCGGCACCGAGTACTTCATGAGCTCGAACGCTGCGGCCGAGGCGGTCGATCCGGTCTACGGGTACCACAGCGACTACGTCTCCAGCCAGCTGGTCGTGTGGACGCTCACCAACACGTCGTCCCTCAACTCAGCGTCCCCGGCGCTGAGCCTCGGCAACAGGGTCGTGACGGTCGAGACCTACGCCTTCCCGCCGAAGCAGCAGCAGCCGGGCGCCGGCGCCGCCCCCGGCACCAACACGCCGCAGGGCTACTGCCTCAACGACACCACGACGCAGCTGTTCAACGGCGCGACGGGCTGCTGGAAGCTCCTCGTCGGCGCACAGCCGAAGAACGAGGTCGTCTCGACGCCGGACTCGAACGACACCCGCATGCAGCAGGTGACGTACGCGAACGGCAGGCTGTGGGGCGCCCTCGACACGGCCGTCAACCCTGACGGCGGTGCGCAGCGGGCCGGGATCGCCTACTTCGTCGTCAACCCCTCCGCCGGGAAGGTGGTCACCCAGGGCTACCTCGGCGCGACCGGCTACGACTTCGTGTACCCGGCCATCGGCGTGACGGCCAGCGGCCGTGGCGTGATGGCCTTCACGGCCACCGGCGACTCGACCTTCCCGAGCGCGGCCTACGCCCCGATCGACGCCATCCACGGCGTCGGCGCCTGGGGCATCGTGCCGGGCGGCCAGGGCATGGCGCCCGACGACGGCTTCACGAGCTACGCCGCGTTCGTCGGCAACCCGCCTCGGACTCGGTGGGGCGACTACGGCGAGGCGGCCGTGGACGGCAACGCCGTCTGGATCGCGAGCGAGTACGTCTCGTCTGCCTGCAGCTACACCGACTGGGGCGGCCCGTACTTCGCGGGCGGCTCCGGCGACAACCTGCTCGGCACCTGCGCCGGCGCGGACCACGGCCCCGGCCAGCGCACCGCGCTCGGCAACTGGTCGACCTTCATCAGCAAGTTCATCCCGTAGCCCCTCGGGCCCGGCCGGCGAGCCCGGCCGCGGTCCTCCGGACGCGCGTTTCACCCAGGGCCCCGGGCGATCCCGGGGCCCTGGCATTTGCGGCGCCAGCGGGCTCCGCTCCGCCTGCACCGCGGCCGCCAGCTGAGGGATCGGCCCGGCGTCCACTGCGGCGTGGCGCCCGGCGCCCGAAGCGCGACCCATGCTAGCCGTGCACTGCGGCGTATCCCCTCGCCGCGGCCGCTCCTCGTCGGGGGCCGAGGGCGCCTGGGGCGTCCGAAGCCGCGCACCTCTATAGTCTGAGGCCGCGCCGCGTCCGCGGCGCTTGGCGCCGCCCCCGCGGGCCACGACAGGTTGCACCCACGGGTGAGTTCCGGCATGGACGACTCCGAGCGGTCGGGCGAAGGGCCCGAGGGCGACGCTGCGGCCCAGGGCGAAGCGCCCGATGGCGGCCCCCAGCCTCGCGCGGCCACGCCGCACCCCCGCCGCCGCAGGCTGCTGCTCGCCCTCGGCGCGGTCGCGGCGGTCGTCGCCGTGTGGCTCGCCTTCTCGCTCGGCCCGGCGCTGACGGCTCCGGGCACCGACCCCCTCGACGCGCGGGTTGCCGAGTGGGCGCGGTCGAACGGCATGAGCTTCGTCGTCGACACGCTCGAGCAGGTTCAGTACGCGCTGTTCCCGCCCCGGGTCGGCGGCACCGTCGCGGGCGGGATCCCGGAGGCGTCGCCAGTGGTGGGTGCCCTGGCCCCGGGCGACTCGGGGAGCCCGTCGGCATCGTCGGCCCCGGCGCCGAGCGGCCCGCCCCAGAGCCCGGGCCCCAACGTCGCCTCGAGCGCCAGCCCCTCGCTCGGCCCGAGCGCCTCGCCGACCCCGCTCCCCGCGCCCGACCCGATCCAGCCGATGGTCAGCCCGCCCCTGCCCGGGGAGGGCGTCTGGAAGACGCTCGCCCTGCTCCACGGCCAGCCGGCGATCCGTGTCGCGTACCTGCGGCCGGACGCGCAGCACACCAGCTACCTGGTCGCGGTGGCCTGGATGGACCAGAGCCTCGTCCAGCTGGTCCTGCACCCGGGCTTCCAGCTGCCCGGCGGCTCGGGCTGGTCCGAGCCGGACGACGTGCCGGTCTCGCAGCGCGACGCCCTGCTCGCCACGTTCAACTCGGGCTTCCGGCTGGCCGACGCCAACGGCGGCTACTGGCAGGGCGGCAAGACCGCGGCGCCGCTGCGGACGGGCGCGGCGTCGATGGTGTTCTACAAGGACGGGCGCCTCGACGTGGTCAGGTGGAGCCCGGAGATGCTCGGCCCCGACGTGGTGGCGGTGCGCCAGAGCCTCATCCTGCTCGTGGACAACGGCGCGATCACGCCCGAGGTGACCAGCGACTCGCAGGCCTCGTGGGGGCTGACGTTCACCGGCGCCGCCTCCGTCTGGCGGACCGCCATCGGCATCCGCGCGGACGGCTCGCTGGTGTTCGTGTGCGGGCCGGCGATGTCCGTGCGCACGCTGGCCGAGATCGTCCAGGCCGCGGGCGCCGTGCGCGCGATGCAGCTCGACATCAACTACTCGTGGACCAACTTCATGACCTACACGCACCCGAGCCACGGCGTGGCCGTGCCGCACATGATCAACAGCGACGCGGTGCCCAACCCCTACCGCTACCTCTACCCGTCGTCGCGGGACTTCGTCGCGGTCCTGGCCCGCCCCTGAGCCGCGCCCCGGGGCGCCCCCGCGAGCGCGCGGCCGGGCGAGTGGCGGTGCCGCGACTGCAAGGAACTCCAAAGGTGCCGCAGGGCCCGCGGTAAGGGCGGTGTCGCCGGCGGGCCCCTAGGTTCGACTGGCGACTCGCCGGCGACCGGGACGCGAGGCGCCGAAGCCGGCCGGGCCCTCGGGACCGCCGAGTGCCGTCAGGCCGGGCCAACCCCGCGACGCGCCGGGCGCACCCCCCGCCCCGGGCGCACCCCCGGTGCTGCGCGGTGCGGCCGACGCCCTCGAGCCAAGGGAGACTAGCGATGCGAGCCCTCGTCATCGGAGCCAGCGGGGCGGTGGACGGCCACCGCGTGCCGCAGCGCGTGCCGCAGCAGGCCGCGCGCTGGGCGCTAGGCCACGCGGCTGAACACGCCCAGGACGGCGAGCACCGCCGCCTCGAGCAGGGTCCAGCCGACGAACGCGGTGATCGCCGTGAGGTCGAGCAGCGACCGGCCGATGTGCACGACGCCCTCCCGCAGGATGCCGTCGAACGGCGCCACCAGGGGTCGGCCCGCATCGACGATCCACGCCACCGCAGGGGCGGCCTCGCGGGCGCCGACGAGGAGCAGCAGGACGCGCAGCCCGATGACGAGCTGCACGAGGCCGAAGGTGACGACCGCGATGCGCCGGAGCGTATCGACAGCTGTCGGCTGTTCACCGGCCGTCGCGCGGGAGGTGCGCGCGGTCGGGGCCGGCAAGGCCGGGGTCGGCTCGCCGTAGTGGCGCTCGACGGTGGTGTGC